>MNZK01000091.1 GCA_001873635.1 Porphyromonadaceae bacterium CG2_30_38_12
TTATTTTCACGAATTACAAAACAAAACAATTACGAATACGTTTGAACTTAAAATATAACAAAATACAACGACACAAGCATTTTACTTAATTTATTAATTTAATTATGTTAAATTTTAAAATACTATGCTTTATCGAGAAATTTTTGTATTAACTTTGCAAAACAAATGAAACGAATTACAATAGTTATATTAATCATTTCCATGCTGGTAACCTTTGTAGGTTTAATTTACCTGCAAGCTCGCTATGTGCGCATAAATGCTGAAATGATTGAGAATCAATTCAACGAAAGTGTTGAAAGAAGTTTGTTTCAGGCAGTTATTTTAGTTGAAGAAAACGAAGCGCTTGAATACTTGGGCGAAACTCTTGAAGGAGATATTTTAAAAAATAAAAACTCTAATTTGAATGTGTTATCCCAAACAAACGCGAGCACACTTGGCAATCAGATAGATAGCGTTTCGAAAAATTTGATAATGTCTCAAATGAGTGTTCATAAGCCATCCTTACGATTATCAACCCACCATGGTCATGCTACTATAGAAGAAACCTCACGCTATTTGCAAGAAAAATTTCGTCAGAACTTCTCACGCTCCAAAACCATTCTTGATCAAGCTGTTTTTAGATGGATGCGCGATTCAGAATCAAAAGAAATAAGCGAACGAGTTAATTTTGGAGAACTAAATACTATCCTCGAAAAGATTTTACAAAACAACGGCGTTCAGTTACCTTTTTACTACTCGGTAGTTGATAAGCAAGGCGACATTATTTTTAAATGCAGCAAACAATTGCACGAAAATGCTACCAATAATAATGTATTTTCACAAAAGCTCTTTCCATCGGAGGAAACAAACAGAGAAGCTTTTTTGCAAGTTACCTTTCCTACAAAACAAAATTACATTCTGAGTTCGCTCAATTTATTATTACCCTCTGTTTTTTTATTAGTGCTTATTTTAGTAATTTTCATTGTAGCCATCATCATTATTTTTAAACAAAAGCAACTAAATACAATAAAGAACGATTTTGTAAACAATATGACTCACGAATTGAAAACGCCTATATCGAGCATTTCGTTAGCATCGCAAATGCTACAAGACCCAAGCGTAGGCAAAACCCCCGAATTGCTGAGCCATATTTCAAAAGTTATTCGCGAAGAAACCAAGCGACTGAGTTTTATGGTTGAAAAAGTTTTGCAAATGGCTGTTTTTGAAAAAGATAAATCCATTCTGAAAGTGAACGAAAAACAGATTAATTTGTTAATAAAAGAAATAGTAAGTAATTTTTCGCTCAAAGTATCAAACAAAGGTGGACAAATTACAACAAACCTCAATGCCACTCATGATATGGCACTTGTGGACGAAGTTCATTTTACCAATGTTATTTTCAACCTAATGGATAACGCGCTAAAATATAGCGACAAACCATTACTATTGACTATCGAAACATGGAACGAAAAAGATAACTTACTGATAAGTATCGAAGATAATGGTATCGGGATTCACAAAGATGACGTTAAACGTGTTTTTGAAAAATTCTATCGGGTTTCAACCGGAAACCTCCACAATGTAAAGGGATTTGGACTGGGTTTGGCTTACGTTAAAAAAATAGTAACCGAACACAGAGGAACCATCAAAGTTGAAAGCGAACTAAATATCGGAACAAAATTCACAATCACAATACCAACTCTAAAAAATTACGAATTATGACAGAAGAAAAAGTTAAAATTTTATTGTGCGAAGACGACGAAAATCTTGGCATGCTTTTACGCGAATATTTACAAACAAAAGGCTATGATGTTGACCTACAACCCGATGGTGAAGCAGGCTACAAAGCTTTTTCGCGTAACAAATACGACATGTGCGTGTTTGATGTAATGATGCCCAAAAAAGATGGGTTTGCATTGGCTGCCGATGTACGTGCAGTAAATTCTGAAGTACCTATTATTTTCCTCACGGCTAAATCGATGAAAGAAGATATTTTGCAGGGCTTCAAGTTGGGTGCTGATGATTATTTATCAAAACCTTTCAGCATGGAAGAGTTACTCTATCGTATTGAATCTATATTGCGACGTGTACGCGGAAAACGAGTAAAAGAAGCTGTAATCTATACTATTGGTAAGTTTACCTTCGATGCTCAAAAGCAAACATTGGCTATCGATGGCGAATCGAAGAAATTAACTACCAAAGAGTCTGAATTATTAAACCTATTGGCTGCCAACGCCAACAGCATTTTGGAACGCAATTTTGCTCTAAAAACAATTTGGGTTGACGATAACTACTTCAATGCACGTAGCATGGATGTATATATCACCAAGTTACGCAAATTATTGAAAGATGATGAAAATGTGGCTATTATCAACATTCACGGTAAAGGCTACAAACTTATCACACCACAAGTAAAAGAAGATTAAATTGGTAGCATAACCAAAAACTATCACAACTTCTATATTTTTCGAACATTACCTAAGGCTGATTCTAATTTTTGAATCAGCCTTAGGTATGTAATTAAAAACCAATCTTTTTTTACCATCTTTTTTTTAATAACATGTTCAAAGCCATACTAAGCAACTCAGGTTTCTACGCAAAAATATCGCAGTTGATATTGGTACTTATAGTCGCTATCTTGTTTTCATCTATTCTTACAGCTTTATTCACAGAAGGCTCTATGGAAGATGTTGCCAATTTAAGGATTGCTCAAATTATTCAATCTTTGTTCCTATTTGTGGCAACTCCCTTGATTTTGGCATTTTTTTGGAGTGAAAAACCCTTACATTATTTGCATTTATCCACCAAGTCAAACCCAACATCATATTTACTTGTTGTGCTAATAGCAATAATAGCCATACCTTTTATCAATTTTTTGGGTGAGCTGAATAAACAAATTGCATTGCCGCATTTCCTTTCAGCCATAGAAATATGGATGAAAGACATGGAAACACAGATGGAAATATTAATTGTAAAACTACTCACCGTCAGTACTTTAGGCGCTCTGCTCTTTAACTTATTTCTCATTGCCGTATTGCCTGCTTTGGGTGAAGAGCTTTTTTTTCGAGGTATTTTACAAAAATTATTCACAGAATGGAGAAAACCAATATTGGCTATTTGGCTCGCCGCATTTATTTTTAGTAGCATACATTTGCAGTTTTACGGCTTTATTCCTCGTCTTCTGTTAGGCGCATTTTTTGGATATCTGGTGCTTTGGAGTGGTAATTTATGGCTTCCTATCGTGGCTCATTTTACAAATAATAGCATGGGTATTTTATTTTTTTATTTAAAAAACAAAGGTGAGCAGCTTATTAACTTAGACACAATTGGAACTGGAAACACTATTTACATGGCATTTCTAAGTTTGGGTCTACTTTTATTACTAATAAAAAAATTACGATCTTCCCTTACTCAATCTTGATATCACGTATCAGTAATTGTATGTTTGTTGCACCATTAAACGTATTTTCTTCCAGCGTATAGCAAATATCTAAAGGATTAAGTGCCTTTAAATGTGCATTGTACGAACACATCCGAAATGCAATGCCGTTCATTACGTTTTCCGAACTCGAATCCACTAATTCCAATTTAAGATGTTCCTGCTCTTTACCAACTAATCGGCTTGTGCCATAATCAATTACCTTGCGCGACACAAAAACGGGTTTCATATTACCGGGACCAAACGGTCCTAACTGCTTGAGCACTCTAAAAAACTTAGGTGTGATATCTTTAAATTCCAAAACAGCATCTACATCAATTTGCGGATAAGTTTGTTCTTCAAGAATATTAGTAGCCACATAGTGCTCTAACCTTTCGGTAAAAGCCTCCACATGCTCCTCCTTGAGCGATAAACCAGCTGCATACATGTGTCCACCAAAATTCTCCAACAAATCACGACAAGAATCGATGGCTTTGTAAATATCAAAACCAGACACTGAACGTGCTGAACCAGACGCAAGTCCATTGGACATTGTGAGCACAATAGAAGGTTTGTAATACTCTTCGGAAAGGCGCGATGCAACAATACCAATCACACCTTTGTGCCAATCAGGCTTATAAACTACAATCGATTTGCGTTTTTCGTACCGTTTATCGGACGTGATGAGTGCAATCGCTTCATCGGTTGTACTTTTGTCTAAATCTTTTCGGTCGTTGTTATATTCGTTTATAGTACCACTTTTTAGCTTTGCAAATTGAGGATCGTTGGCAATGAGAAGCTGTACGGCTTCCGTAGCAAGCTTCATGCGTCCTGAGGCATTGATACGAGGACCAATTTTAAATACAATATCACTAATAGAGAGCTCTTTATCGGCTAATCCACACACATCAATAATGCTTTTTACGCCAACAGATGGATTCGAGTTTATTTGCTTTAAACCATAATATGCTAAAATTCTGTTTTCACCAGTTATCGGAACAATATCCGAAGCAATGCTTAAAGCCACTAAATCCAATAAGGGTGTTAATTCGGAGAAATCAATATTATTTACCATACAAAAGGCTTGCATCAACTTAAAGCCCACTCCACAGCCCGATAATTCTTTATATGGATAGTGATCGTCGAGCCTCTTAGAATCGAGTACGGCTACCGCAGGCGGTAAAATAGCATCTGGCGTGTGGTGGTCACAAATAATAAAATCTACTCCTTTTCCCTGAGCATATTTAACTTTATCGGTCGCTTTGATGCCACAATCCAGCGCAATTATTAATTTAAAGTCGTTTTGAGCAGCATAATCAATTCCCTGAATGGAAATGCCATACCCTTCGGCATAACGATCGGGAATGTAAAAATCAATATTGCTATAATATTGCACTAAAAATTTATAAACCAAAGAAACGGAGGTGGTTCCATCAACATCATAATCGCCGTAAATCATTATTTTTTGATTTTGAGCCATTGCTTCTGTAAGTCGACTTACCGCTTTATCCATATCGGCAATCAAAAAAGGGTCGTGTAATTGCGATAAGTCGGGACGAAAAAAATCGCGAGCCTCCTCAAAGGTTTCCACACCGCGTTGCACCAAGAGCTGAGCCAATACGGGGCTTATGTTGAGTTCTTGTGCAAGTTTATCTATCGTCTTAAGCTGTTCATCAGTCAGTTTATTAAAAATCCATCTATTTATCATTGTAATCTGTTTTTTTGCTTAAAAAAAACTTAAGCCCTAAGCCTAAGTTAAAATCTACTATCTCTACTTGAAATTACCATTTTTTGATAGGCTAACTCTAAAAATAATAACTTTCAAGTAACATATAAAAACGTAAAAGTACAAAAAAAATTTGATTATGTTTTAGATATCTAACTTTAAGTATATAGTTCTCTGATTCTCAAAGCAATAAAAAATAAACAGCCTTATCAGGTTGAAAGTGTAATTTTTAAGTATTACTTTTGCAGCTTACAAAGCAAAGCTCAAACAGAATATGGAATCATAGCGAACAAATTAACTCAAAAAATTATTTTTAAAATAATAAAATTTAATAATTGACGTTATTCGTTATAATAGAACAGTAAAAAGCTGCTTTTCAAACATTTAGAAAATTGAATATATACTACACACTGTGAATAAACAGAAAATTACAACAAAATACATCATCTACGATTTAATAGCTGCAATTGCTGTGTGGGTATTATTTACTATTTTCAGGCGAGCTGTAAATGATGCTCAACTTTTTCCAAATGTTCAGATATTTTTTCCAAAATACGATTATTATAGTAGCTTGATTATATACCCACTGATTAGTATATTTATTCATTACATCACCGGGTTCTACTTACAGCCGCATAAACATAGCATAATAAACACGATAGTTAGCACGTTGACCTCAGCATCTATCATTTCATTTGCTATCTTTTTTGCATTATTATTAGACGATATCGTTGTTTCGTACAGGTATTATTACTACTCCATCTTTGTTTTATTTGGGTTACAATTTGGTATTACTGCAATTTTGCGAATTCTTATTAATAACGATACGGAACAGCATTACAAACAAAAAAAATGGCAATTAAATACGCTCATTGTAGGTACTGGTGCTAATGCCCTTAAAGTGGCAACTGATTTGCAAAAAAACAGCTATAAAAATACAGTTTGTGGTTTTGTAGAAGTAAATCATTCAGCTACAACAGTTTACAAAGAAAAGATACTCGGTAATTTTCAGCAAATAGACAACATTATCGCTACTTGTCAAGCTGACGAGGTAATTATTGCCTTAGAAAATCCAGATGAGTTGCAACTTTTTCATTACATTAATGCTCTTTTCAGGCACAATATCGAAATAAAATTTACGCCACGGCTTTACGAAATTTTGACTGGAAGTGCCCGAATTGGCAAAATGGGTTTTCAACCATTGGTTAGCTTAACCGAAATTCACATGCCCGACTGGCAAATTGCCGTCAAAAGATTGTTCGATGTTGTAGTATCTTTCCTAATGATTATAATGCTTATTCCAGCATTTATATATTTTGCAGTCATTATTAAAAAAGACTCCAAAGGACCTGTGTTTTATTGGCAAGAACGAATTGGCCGCAATGGAAAACCGTTTCAGATACTCAAATTCAGAACCATGTATACTAGTTCGGAGAATGGTACTCCAAAACTAAGTAGCCCCAATGATAGCAGAATAACAAACATTGGACGAATACTGCGCAAATATAGACTCGACGAATTACCTCAGTTTTGGAATGTAATAAAAGGCGAAATGAGTATCGTCGGACCACGCCCTGAACGTAAGTATTATATAAATCAAATTATTGAACAGGCACCTTATTATTGTTTGCTATATAAAATTCGACCGGGGCTTACCTCTTGGGGTCCTATTAAAATTGGCTATTCAGATACCATTGAGAAAATGATAGAACGACTAAATTTCGATATTATTTATATGGAAAACATGTCAATTGTGAATGACATTCGTATCATGGTGCTTACCGTCGAGATATTATTCAACGGCAAAGGCATGTAATCTGAATGCTACTTATAAATTTCATTCAATAGTTTGGCAAGTTGAATGCCAGCACTATATAGTCGGTCATCGTTTTTCTTGGCAAATAAATAGATGTAACCGTAATTGTTGGTATCGGGCACTCCAAAGTTATATACCTCATTGCGAAGCAAATAAGTTTTGTAAATTGCATCCAATAAGGTTTCTTTTTTAAAAATTGCTTTGGATGGAGCAAAATAATCTAACAAATAATTACTGTATTCAGAGTAAGACATACGTTGGCTTTCGGTAATTAATCCGTCCCAAACAGCATGTAAGTTTGTATTTTTCCCAAACCATTGTACCTTTATTTTGTTAGCACCCAAATCCACGAGCCTGCCAAGATGCATAGGCTGATGAAGGTCGGCTACAAAATGTACTAAAAACTTAAGAGCCTCGGCATCGTTTGCATTTGCTTTAAGCCTGTGGGTGAGAGTTTGCAGTGCATAAAATAAATGTTCGCCCTCCGATGTAGGATATTTAAAAAGATATTCGAGTTGTGAAATCGACATACTATCTTTTAAATTTTGATAATGCCAAGGATAGCTATATTCGTATTTTTTATCGCTACGAACTTCATCAGCCCATGTGGCAGCATAAATAATTCCTCGTTTCCCAAGGGTTTTATCGCATTGTTTTTTAGCTTTCGCAGTTAAGTTTCGATAAGCAATATCAGCAATGATGCGATGCCCTACGCCATCGTAAGCATTTGCAAAGAAAGAAACCAAAAGTATTGAAACTAAAAAAAATAATTTTAATCTTCTCATATTACTAATTTTATAAAAATAATGAATTATATTTGTAATCTAAATGGAGCTACTTTATGCACAAAATTTACATTTCAATCGGGTCTAATTTAGGCAATAAGGAGCAAAACATTGTTAATGCTATTGCCGAAATAGGTTGCCAAATAGGGTTGGTTAAAAAAGTTTCATCGTTTTATAATTCTGAACCATGGGGTTTTGAATCAAAAAATGAATTTGTGAACGCTGTCATATTAGTTTTATGCGATACACCTCCACTCTTGCTTTTACAAAAAACACAAGCTATCGAAAAAAAATTGGGTCGCGAGCCAAAAACGAATATCGGTTACAGCGACCGCATAATTGATATAGATATTTTGCTTTATGATAAAGTTGTAGTGGATTTACCAAACTTACAAATTCCACATCCCTTGATGCTCCAACGTAATTTTGTAATGGAGCCCTTGCGTGAAATTGCAAGCGATTTAGCTATTTTTTCTGGGAAATAAGTGTTATTATTTCGTGAATATCAGCTAGCTTTTGTTCGCCGGTTTGCATATTTTTCAGCATTACTTTATTTTCATTCATTTCTGTTTCGCCTACGATGGCAACATACGGAATGTTTTTACTATCGGCATAACTCATTTGTTTTTTCATTTTAACAGGCTCCGGATAAATTTCGGCATGAATACCTGCCTGACGCAATTCCGAAAGCAAAGGAAGACTGAACATCAGCTCTTTTTGTCCAAAGCTCACAAACAAAATTTGAGTGTGCGCCTGTGCATTTTCGGGATATAACTCCAAGCTGTTGAGCACATCGTATATACGGTCGGCACCAAACGATATTCCTACTCCCGAAACACCTTCCATTCCAAAAACACCTGTCAAATTGTCGTATCTTCCGCCACCAGTAATACTTCCCATGGGCACATCCAATGCTTGTACCTCAAAAATGGCTCCCGTGTAGTAATTTAATCCACGCGCTAATGTGAGGTCAAGTGCTATGCTTGTAGGCACTGCAACCATTTTGCACAGTTCAAAAATCGTTTCCATTTCGGCAATTCCCTTTATACCTATTTCCGATTGTGCAAGAATTTCTTTCAGCTGCGCTAATTTTTTTTCGTTAGTGCCACTAAGTTTGAGAATAGGTTGTAACTTTTCTATGGCTTCGCTGGCAATTCCTTTAGCTGCCATCTCTTCGTTCACTTTTTCAAGCCCAATCTTATCCATTTTGTCAATTGCAACCGTAATGTCGGTAATTTTTTCGACTTCACCAATAATTTCGGCAATGCCAGCTAATATTTTTCGATTATTAATTTTAATAACAACCCTAATTCTTAGGCGTTTAAAAACCTCATCCACAATTTGAATAAGCTCCAGCTCATTGAGCAGCGAGTCGCTCCCCACCACATCCACATCGCACTGATAAAATTCGCGATATCGCCCACGCTGTGGACGATCGGCTCGCCACACAGGCTGAATCTGAAAACGTTTGAACGGAAATGTAATTTTGTCGCGGTTTTGAACCACAAAACGCGCAAAAGGTACCGTAAGGTCGTATCGCAAGCCCTTATCAGAAATTTTATTGGTTAGCTTAATGCTGTTTCTACCTAACAGTTCGTTGTCGCTAATACCTGCCGTGAAATCGCCTGAGTTCAATATTTTAAACAGGAGTTTGTCGCCCTCATCACCATATTTGCCCATAAGCGTGGATAAATTTTCCATGGCAGGTGTTTCAATTTGCTGATAGCCAAACAATTGAAAAACGGCTTTTATCGTGTCGAAAATATAGTTTCGGTGCGACATTTCGATCGGTGTAAAGTCGCGAGTTCCTTTGGGGATAGATGGTTTCTGCATGTTATAAAAATATTCTGTTTAAAATTATGCAATTCTAATTTTGTAATTCATCTTCTATATTGGGTAATTCGAGTCCATAACCCTTACGTTTATCTTCTGCTTTAAGCAAATAGGCAAATAAAATTCCCAAAAAGCCAAAGCCAGCAAAGATTAGCATAGGTATGGTATAATTATACTGGGTAATCACGAGTTCTTTTCCAGCCTGTATTTGTACGATAGTGCCAGTAATGCAATATTTATCGAGCACATAGCCTATCAACAAAGGAACGCCCATCAAGCCCCAATTCTGTACCCAAAAAATCATGGCATAAGCCGTTCCGAGTTTATTTTCAGGAATTATTTTTGCCACAGCAGGCCACATGGCTGAAGGCACTAACGAGAAAGCAATTCCTAATAATACCACCAATCCAATGGCAACACTCAAACTGTTGAGCGAAGGTATTGAGAAAAGCAAATGAACAATAACCAATAAAATAGAGCCTAATAGCATGATACTGGCAGCTTTGCCTCGCTTATCAGATATTCCACCAAATAAAGGCGTCAGAAGTAATGCACTGAATGGCAACAAAGCAGGAATGTAGCCCGCAAAGTCTTCGCTAACCTGAAATTTTTGAACAATAAGGTTGGTTGCAAACTTAATGAACGGAAATACTGCCGAATAAAATAAGACACAAAGAATGGCGATATACCAAAAAGCTTTATTGCTTGCAATATCCTTAATATCAGAGAATTTAAACTCTTCGTCATCTACTAAACCAGCCTCTTTTTCTTCATTATCTAATTTTTTATCCATAAAAACGAATAGCAAAAACGTAAGCAAACCAATCAAAAGCAGAAAAATAGCTACAATAATGGGGGCACTAATATCGTTGGTGAGTTTAAAAAGCGGAAGTGGCGTAAACATTGCCAAAGCAGTGCCAATGCGCCCTGTGGAAGTGTTCAATCCGATAGCTAATGCCATTTCTTTGCCTCGAAACCAGCGTATGACAGCCTTATTGGCAGCAATGCCAAACATTTCGCTACCCACGCCAAAAATCCCAAAACCGAGTGCTGCCACGATGGCAGATTTAGAAGTAGGACTAAAAATTTGATACTTAAAAATGGTAAGCTCGTATGTTCCCAAGCCAATATGTCCGGCTATAGCCCAATATTTAATAAGTGCACCAATAAGCATAATAAAGATTGCCAAAACACCCGTAAAGCGCGTACCCAATTTATCCAATATCATGCCACTAAAAACAAGCATGAGTAAAAATACATTGAACCAACCATAACCACTTGTAAAAAAACCATATTCAGTAGCTGTCCAATGCAAATTGCTTTGTAGTTTCTCCTGCAAGGGAGCCATGGCATCAGTCAAATAATACATACAAATCATGGTTAGAGAAACTAACACCAAGACAATCCAACGCGCTGTGGAAGAGTTACGCAAGGTATCTTTTTTTTGCTTTGTCATAAACTTTTTAATGAATTTCCTCGTTTAAATAAATATATTTATTTGAGCCTGCAAAACTACTTAAAAATTCCCATTTAATAATTCATTCCTGACAATTTTACTGATTTTACCACAGGAAACTTTTAGGTATTATATTTGACTGCATTAAAATACTTTTGGCAAAAACTTATTCTATAGAATTAATTATTGCCACAATAAAACTTTTTATTAAATTTGTCAATCCAAAAACATACAAAATATGACAATCAATTATTCCGAAATGCTACATAACGTACTTACTTACAGCACTCAAGAGGCTGAAAGGCTTGGTAATAATTACGTTGGTCCCGAGCATCTTTTGCTGGGGCTCTTGCGCAATGGTTCTGGCAAAGCCATTGATGTACTCAATCTCTCACATGTCAATATTTCAAAGCTCAAACAGCTTATTGAAAGCCAAATACGCACTGATTCGGAACCCACGGGCGAAGATATTCTTGTTTTAAAGAGTGCTGAACGTATTAAGAAAATTATGGAATTGGAAGCACGTTCGCTTATGAACGAAACTGCCGATACCGAACATTTATTACTTGCAATTTTGAAAGAAAAAAACAATTTAGCAGTTGATTCGCTACACAGCGAAAATATAACCTACGAAAAAGCCCGTGCTTTGCTTGTTGAATCAGAAAATCTGCCTATTAAAAATGCAACATTTCAGGATGATGACGATGAAGATGACGACCCACGTAAAAAACAACGCCCTACTCCTACGACAGCAAACAAACAAACAGACACACCAGCATTAGATGCTTTTGGTGTGGATATTACTAAAGCAGGCAAAGAAAACAGGCTTGACCCCATCGTAGGACGCGAAAAAGAAATTGAACGCTTAGCTCAAATTCTTAGCCGCAGGAAGAAAAACAATCCGGTGCTGATTGGCGATCCGGGCGTAGGTAAATCGGCTATTGTTGAAGGTTTAGCATTGCGCATTATCCAGCGTCGCGTGTCGCGCATACTTTTTGACAAGCGCGTTGTGTCACTGGATATGGCTTCAATTGTTGCTGGCACTAAATACCGTGGACAATTTGAAGAACGCATCAAAGCCATTCTGAATGAGTTGCAAAAAAATCCAGACATTATTCTTTTCATTGATGAAATTCACACCATTGTAGGTGCAGGTGGGGCTCCGGGTTCACTTGATGCTGCCAACATGCTAAAACCTGCTTTGGCTCGAGGCGAAATTCAATGTGTAGGCGCTACAACGCTCGACGAGTATCGTCAAAGTATTGAAAAAGATGGCGCTTTGGAACGTCGTTTTCAAAAAGTTATGGTAGATCCTACCACTGCCGATGAGACACTTCAAATTTTGGAAAATATTCAGGATAGATACGAATATCATCACAATGTGCGGTACACACCCGAAGCTATAAAAGCTTGTGTTCGGCTTACCGACCGCTACATTACCGACCGTTGCTTCCCTGACAAAGCAATCGATGCCTTGGATGAAGCCGGCTCACGCGTACACATTGGCACTGTTGCCGTACCTGCTGAAATTGAAGAGTTGGAAAAGAAAATTGAACAGCTTAAAAAAGACAAAATGCGTGTACTTTCGGAACAAAAATACGAATTGGCAGGTCCCATACGCGATCAGGAAAAACAAACACAATATCAATTAGAAGATGCTATAAAACGCTGGGAAGAAGATGCTCAAAAACACCCCGAAACAGTAAGTGAAGAACAAGTAGCTGAGGTTGTTGCTATGATGTCGGGCATTCCCGTGCAACGCATTGCACAAGCCGAGGGCCTCAAGTTACGTCAAATGAAAGAAGTTCTGGAAGCTAAAGTGATAGGACAAAACGAAGCCGTAAGCAAAATTGTAAAAGCTATACAACGCAATCGCATTGGCTTGAAAGACCCAAATAAACCCATTGGTTCGTTTATCTTTATCGGACCTACTGGAGTTGGTAAAACTCATTTAGCCAAAGTTTTAGCTGAATTTCTTTTTGACAGTGCCGATGCGCTTATCCGTGTTGATATGAGTGAATATATGGAAAAATTCAGTGTTTCGCGCTTAATAGGAGCACCTCCGGGCTACGTTGGCTATGAAGAAGGTGGCCAGCTCACCGAAAAAGTTCGTCGCAAACCATATTCTATAATTTTGCTTGATGAAATAGAAAAAGCACACCCAGATGTTTTCAACTTGTTACTTCAAATGATGGACGAAGGCAGATTAACAGATAGTTTAGGGCGTCGGATTGACTTTAAGAATACCATTATCATAATGACATCGAATGTAGGTACACGTCAATTAAAAGATTTTGGTAAGGGAGTAGGTTTCAATGCCACTATCAATCAAACTTCAGGTTTATCTATGGACTCTGAGTTTTCGCGTGGCGTTATTCAAAAAGCTTTGAACCGAACGTTTGCTCCCGAGTTTCTAAACCGTGTTGACGATACCGTGATGTTTGACCAACTTAGCCGCGATGCTATAAAATCGATTATTGACTTGGAACTGAAGGGGATTTTTTCACGGGTAACTGCCTTGGGGTACAAATTGGAACTGACTGAAAAAGCGAAAGATTTTATTGCCGACAAAGGCTATGATGTTCAGTTTGGTGCACGCCCTCTGAAACGCGCCATACAGCGCTACCTTGAAGATGCCTTAGCCGATATTGTACTGGCAGGTGAATTGGTAGAAGGTGATACCATATTAATGGATTTACTCGAAGAAACGAGCGAAATCAAAGCGCAAGTGCTAAAAAACACCTTGGAGTTAAAAGAATAAATTGATAGTTAAAACGAGTGAGCTTCTAATAAGCCTCACGCAAAAAAAACACCAAAATAGTATTTCTATTTGGTGTTTTTTTTATTTTATAAAAAAAGTTTTTAGGCTTCTTTCGGAGGACGTGGCAATAATGCTTTACGAGAAAGTTTAAATTTGCCAGTTTTTTGGTCAATATCCAGCAACTTCACATCGATAATATCGCCTTCTTTGATACCCGATTGCTCCATTGTTTCAATACGTTTCCAATCGATTTCCGAAATATGCAACAATCCTTCTTTGCCTGGCATAAACTCTACAAAAGCGCCATAAGGCATAACCGATTTTACTTTAGAAGGATAAGTATCACCAATTTCGGGGATAGCAACAATACCTTTAATTTTAGCAATGGCAGCATCTATAGCAGCTTTGTTATTAGCAGCAATCTCTACACGTCCCTGGTCGCCTATTTCTTCGATAGTAATCACAGCACCCGTTTCGGCTTGCATATTTTGAATAATTTTGCCTCCAGGTCCAATTACAGCACCAATCATTTCTTTTGGAATCATAATGACAATAATTCGAGGTGCATTCGGCTTCATGTCGGCACGAGGAGCTGCAAGTGTTTCCTGAATTTTAGCCAGAATGTGCATACGTCCAGCGTTAGCTTGCTTCAAGGCAGTTTCGAGAATTTCGTACGAAAGCCCATCTACTTTGATATCCATTTGTGTGGCAGTAATACCATCTTTTGTGCCAGTAACTTTAAAATCCATATCACCCAAGTGATCTTCATCGCCCAAAATATCCGAAAGAACAGCAAAATTTTTACCCTTATTTTCTGAAATAAGACCCATAGCAATTCCAGATACAGGTTTTTTAATTTGTACACCCGCATCCATCAAAGCCAACGTACCTGCACAAACAGTTGCCATGGAAGAAGAACCGTTTGACTCTAAAATATCAGAAACCACGCGTACAACATACGGATAGTTCTCAGGTATCATGTTTTTCAAGGCACGCAAGGCTAAATTACCATGACCAACCTCACGACGACCAACGCCACGAGAAGCTCGCGCTTCGCCAGTTGAAAATGGTGGAAAATTATAATGCAGCAAGAAGCGTTCCTTGCCACGAATCAAAGCCTCATCAACTAATTTCTCATCCATTTTGGTTCCTAAGGTAACTGTCGTTAATGATTGCGTTTCACCACGTGTAAATACAGCCGAACCGTGAGTTCCAGGTAGATAATCAACTTCAGACCAAATAGGACGGATTTCAGTTGTTTTGCGCCCATCCAAGCGTTTGCCTTCGTCCAAAATTGAACGTCGCATGGCTTCTTTTTCAACGTCGTGGTAATACTTATTAATCATCCCTTTCTTTTCGGCAGCCACTTCGGGTTCGAGAGCTGCAATATATTCAGTTTTGATAGCCTCAAAATTCTCGCTACGAGCATGTTTGTCTGCATTGCAAGCAGTGGCTACGGCATATACTTTATCGTATGTTTTTGCCCAAATATCTTTTTTGAGTTCATCATCATTTTCTTCGTGGCAATAGCTGCGTTTCACAGTTTTACCAGCAGCTTCCATTAACTCTAATTGGGCTTGACATTGAACTTTAATTGCTTTGTGAGCCACTTTCATAGCATTGAGCAAATCATCTTCACTTACTTCTTTCATTTCGCCTTCCACCATCATAATATTATCGATAGTAGCTGCTACCATGATTTCCATATCGGCAGACTCTAATTGTTCAAACGTTGGGTTTACAACAAATTCGCCATTGATGCGTGCAACACGAACCTCCGAAATTGGTCCATTGAAAGGCACATCAGAAACAGCCAAAGCGGCAGAAGCTGCTAAACCAGCTAATGCATCGGGTATATCTATGCCATCAGCAGAAAACATGGTAACAGTAACAAAAGTTTCAGCGTGAAAATCATCTGGGAATAATGGCCGCAAGGCACGATCAACAAGGCGTGAAACTAAGATTTCATAATCCGAGGCACGTCCTTCGCGACGAAGAAAACCGCCAGGAAAACGACCTGAAGAAGCAAATTTTTCTTTATAATCAACTGACAACGGCATGAAATCTGTTCCAGGAACAGCATCTTTAGCCGAGCAAACTGTGGCAAGCAGCATGGTATTACCCATACGTACCATCACCGAACCGTCAGCTTGTTTTGCTAACTTTCCAGTTTCGATGGTAATTTCTCTTCCATCACCCAATGTGATGGTTTTTGTAACTACGTTCATAAAATTACATTGTTTTTTTATTAATCTTTTAATTTTCGCTTGCAAAGATAACACTTTTATGTGAATGCACCAATAATAATACAGACATCAAAAATGAAAAAAAACCATCCTACATTACGTAAAATGAAGGATGGTTTTTCTATATTAAACTGCTCAATAATAAGCTTATATAACTTTAACTTTTATCGGATACTTTACTTTAAGATGATAGTTACGAACTGCCTTAAACCAATCAACATCGGCAGCAAATCCACCCTTACTCCATCCGCCACCAAAATAATAGGTATAAGTAGAGCCTACTCTATAATTTGCTACAAGTAGTAAATGATTTTCTTGCTGGCGTTTTTCATAAATATTTTTAGACATGATTACCGCTACGTAATTTCTTCCGGCAGGCACATGATGTATCGAAACAGCATCTTCGGCATAAGCAATGATACCCTTGTGAATATTGTCGTAGGTTTTACCTAACACTTCATGCAAACTGATCCCAGCAGCCAATTGGAATTGTTTATTAGCACCTCTGTATGTTACTTCAGCTTTATTAAGCAAGCCACCGGCAGTAGTTGTAATTGTTATTTCACGTTTAAAAATCTCCTTATCGATTTTTACTGCATCAGAATAAAGCGTAAATACAGAACGCAATGGTCCATTTTCGATCACCTTATAGCGATCATAATGATCTCCAATCAGTACTTTACCATCCAAAAATGGAGTTATTCCACCAGCGCCCAAGGTATGTCCTACTGCATAGCAATCCAAACCTTCACCACGATCAATGTGATACGAAAGTCCTTCATGCAACTCCTGACGATAGCGTTTGTTTACAACCGTATCCGAAGTGCTTTTAAGCCACAAATCTACGCCATTGCTTGGTTTTTCGGCTGCCAAAGCTGGTCCATACATACGATAAGCTGCCAACTCATTTTCCCAGGCAAAGTCATCTTTTCGCTCTGGAACAAATCTTGCCGAAGTTTTTGTATTGGCAAGAATTGGGGTTCCCGATTTTACGTAATAAATCTTTGATGATTTTGCTGCAACATCGGCTTGAAAAACAAAACTACTTAGCTCTTTTTTGTCGTTAAAAACTAATTGATAAGGGATCTGCATATCCTTGTCATCCAACAAGATAAATGGTTTTGAAAGCACAGTTATATATTTTTGACTCATATAAACTTCTACCACTTCGTTGGTACGAGCCAATTTAAGATTATTTTTTAAGCTAATTTTGATTTGTCCCAACATGGAAGAAACTAAGCAAAACAATGTCATTGTCGCAATAACTAATCTATTCATTTTTAAATTTTTTACTTTGGTTGTTTTCCAATGTATGCCAAAATACCACCATCTACATAAAGCACATGACCATTAACAAAATCGGATGCTGCGGATGCTAAAAAGACTGCAGGTCCCATCAAATCATCGGGAGTACCCCAACGAGCGGCAGGCGTTTTAGCAATAATAAATGAATTGAAAGGATGACCTTCCTCACGTAAGGGAGCAGTTTGAGGCGTTGCTATATAACCAGGTCCTAAGCCGTTACATTGAATATTGTACTCACCATATTCCGAAGCAATGTTTCGTGTAAGCATTTTCAAACCACCTTTGGCAGCTGCATAGGCGGCTACTGTTTCACGTCCTAATTCGCTCATCATTGAACATATATTAATTATTTTCCCCGACCGTTGCTTCATCATACTTGGGAGCACCGCTTTTGCCACAATAAAAGGACCATTTAAATCAATATCAATTACTTGTCTAAATTCCTTAGCTGTCATTTCGTGCATTGGTATGCGCTTGATGATGCCAGCATTATTTACCAAAATATCAATAACGCCAACTTCTTTTTCAATTTGAGCCACCACGGCATTAATTTGCTCTTCGTTTGTAACATCTGCCACATAGCCATGTGCTACAATGCCATCGGCTTTGTATGCAGCCAAACCTTTATCAACCAATTCTTGGTTAATATCGTTGAAAACTATGGTTGCTCCAACTTTAGCATAAGCTGTTGCAATGGCGTAGCCAATACCATAAGATGCTCCAGTTACAAGAGCTACTTTCCCTTTTAATTCAAATGGATTCATTTTGTTTTAAATTATATAAATGT
>MNZK01000020.1:0-5199 GCA_001873635.1 Porphyromonadaceae bacterium CG2_30_38_12
CGAATCGGGACTCATGCCTATCATGCCATTTTTAGTTTTCACCCCGCAAGCAATGGCTGTGCCACCAGCACCCGAATCAGTTGTAAAATTATTTGAAGAGTAGGTTTTTGAAAACCCAACATTTTTAAAACGCTCCATTTCAAGGGTGTTTCCATTGGCTACCATACCTGCAAAAATATGGGCAAGTCCCATGCCATCGCCAATGATAAAAACCACATTCTTAGGTTGCTTCTGACCAAATGCAACCATAGACAAAAGCATAATGCTTATAAAAAATCCTTTTCTTTTCATTTTTTTTTAATTTAGTTCCTTGACAATACCAAGTAATTGTGTTTTAATCAACTTTAAACGCTCAACAAGTTCTTGTTGTTTTTGAATGGCATCTTTTTTTTCATTTAATTGCTGGCGAACGCCGTCGAGCGTCAATTTTTTATCATCTATCAAATATTTTATTTGTTTAAGCAGTTGAATGTCATCCTTAGAATAGAAACGAGTACCTTTGTCGTTTCGTTTTGGTTTCAGTTGCTTAAATTCTTTTTCATAAAACCTCAGATTAGAGAGGTTCATCTTGAGGAGTGCAGCAACCTCAGAAATTGAATAATAAACTTTTTCCATGTAACTAAATTTACTTGATTACTTTCAATTTCTGACCTGGCTTAATGAGACTACTGTGTATTTTGTTCCACTTTTTAAGCTTAACCAGTGACACTCCATATCTCATAGCAACATCACTTAGGGTTTCACCTTTTTTCACTTTGTGATATATTACTCTACCATTGGCACCAGGGGTAACAGATTTGACTACCTGTAAGATCGGCGTTTCTTCGCGACGATTATTTATTAAAGTATCGGCTTTATAAGCAATGATATCTTTGTATTTTTCGTAAAAACCATTTGCAAAATTCAATGGCAGACAAAGAGAATATGGTTTGATATTACCCGGAATAAAGTCTTTACGATATTGTGGATTTAATAAACGTATTTCTTCAACAGGTATGTTAAGGATGGTGGAAATTTGCTCAAAATGCACTTTTGCGTGCACCATTATGGTATCGATAACAACAGGCATTTTTACCTTCGCTTTACAAATATTGTGTTTGGTTGCATAATGCATGGCGTAATTGGCAGCAATAAAAATAGGCACATACCCACGCGTTTCGGCTGGCAGATAGGGATAAATTTCCCAATAATCACGCTTACCACCCGACCTACGAATTGCTTTATTTACATTGCCTGGACCACAATTGTAAGCTGCAATTACTAAATGCCAATCGCCATACATGGCATACAAATCTTTGAGAAATCTACCAGCTGCTTGGGTGGATTTAATCGGATCCAAACGTTCGTCCACCAAGCTATTTACTTCCAAGCCATACATGCGTCCAGTTGGAATCATAAATTGCCACAATCCGGCAGCGCCAACACGCGAAATCGCAGTTGCATTCAGAGCAGACTCAATGATGGGTAGGTTGCGTAATTCCAACGGTAAATTGTTTGCATTCAGGATACGCTCAAATATAGGGAAATAATAATCGCTCATACCCAACATGTATTCTAACAAATGTCGCTTTTTTACAGTATAAAGCTCTATAAATGAACGAACTGTATTGTTATAAGGCATCTCCATGAAGCAAGGCATCTTAGATAATCGAAGCCGATAAATAGAGTCGGGTACATCTAATGGAACATCGGAGGATGAGCAATTAGATTTCACGGCACGCGACACAATCCATGAATGCAACACATTATCCAGTGAATTGTAAAAATCAGTGGGAACATTTATAGTTGTATCCTTACCATCCTGACCTGGTAAATCGCCTTTCACATTGGATACTTGTGAAAAAAGGGTTGTCAATGACAGTAAAAATAGAAGTGTTATAAATTGTCGTTTCATCTAAAATTAAAAATTCGATTTCCAATAATATTTTTTTACTTTTGCCTTTATTTTAGCTTCAAGCTTATTTGAACTCCGGCAGTGTTAGGAGTGCCAAAATTATTCTTCAATAAAGCCGGTTGTAAATGCAAGGATAAATCAGAGCTAATATCAAAATCGAACAACTGAGCATCTACGTAAGCCTCTATCAGCGTAACAGCATAATAAGCCACTGATACTATGACACTTAAATCCCTATTGCGACGCGTTTGTTCATAAAATGACTTTAGATTAGCCTCCAAACCCGAAACTCCACCCGGATAATTTTCTACAGAATATCCTTCGGGTAAAAGTTTCAGATAACTTGCTGTATTATCGTTTGTGTCCGAAATGTCTTTGTATGCTAATTTATACTTCTCGTACCTTGCCGAATTAAAACTTATTAAGTAAGCGCAACCAACAAAACCTGCATAAACGATTGGAACTTTCCAATACCTTCGGTTTAATATTTGACCAAAACCAGGAATGATAGCACCCATCCATACTACGCGTGCCGGATCGGGTTTAAAAGTTTTTGTTTCAGTTTTTGCAAAAGCAGAATCAGTTTTCGACACTAACGAATCGCTCCGGTTTGCTTCAGCCTTTGCTACTTGAAGCAACAAAACAAAAAAAATCAATATGTGATAAGTTGCTTTCAATCGTTGTTTTCAATACGGTCGAGCAGTCCCAAAATAGAAGTAAATTCATCATCGTTTGCAAAGGGTAAAGTTATTTTCCCTTTTCCTTCGGTAGTAAAATTAAATTGCACTTTTGTACCAAACAAATTAGATAATCGCGTTTTCAACTCTTCAAATTCTACCAACTGTTGCATTGGATTCTCCTCAGCTCTCTTTTTCGTATTTAAACTTCCAGTTTCGTTAAACTCACGCACCAACTCTTCCACTTTACGGACGGAATATTCATTATGGAGAATTTTTTCGTACAAATGAAGCTGTGCTGCCGGATCGTTCATACCAAGTAAGGCGCGCGCATGACCCATATCAATTTTTTTATCCTTGATACCCATTTGGATTTCGGCAGGTAAACGCAACAAACGTAAATAATTAGCAATGGTAGTTCTTTTTTTGCCAACACGGTCGCTCAATCGTTCTTGTGTGAGCTTGTATTCATCCATTAAACGATAGAATGAAAGTGCTATTTCGATGGCGTTTAAGTCTTCTCGTTGAATATTTTCTATCAATGCCATTTCCATAACTTGCTCATCGGCAGCAGTTTTTATATAAGCAGGAATTGTTTTCAATCCAACTAATTTGGATGCACGATAACGGCGTTCGCCAGCTATAATTAAGTAGGTACCATTTTCGTTTTTGCGCAATGTAATAGGCGAAATAACTCCCAATTCGCGAATAGAGCTTGCCAGTTCGGTAAGCGATTCCTCATCGAAATGCACACGAGGTTGATTAGGGTTCGCTTCAATTTTTTCAATTTCAACTTCACTTATCGACGAGGAGCCAGCGGTACTAATATTGTCAGTATCAATAAGAGCACCAAGCCCTTTACCTAATCCGGTAATATTTTTTGCCATACAAAAAAGATGTTTATTTAATTTTTTTGTTTTGCTTGCTTTACTAAAAGCATTATTTGCTATTCTTATCAATCAATTCTTTTGCTAAATCCATGTAATTTTGCGAACCTTTTGATTCAGCATCATACAATAAAACTGGCTTTCCGTGACTTGGAGCCTCGCTCAAACGCACGTTGCGGGTAATGGCTACTTCGAAAACCATACCTTGAAAATGTTTTTTCACCTCAGCGTACACTTGGTTTGCCAATCGCAGTCGATTATCGAACATGGTTAGCAAAAAGCCTTCAATTTCGAGATTCGGATTCAGTTTACTTTTAATTATTTTAATGGTGTTGAGCAATTTACTTATTCCCTCGAGGGCAAAATACTCACATTGTACGGGAATAATGACGGCATCGGATGCTGTTAAGGAATTTACAGTAATAAGCCCTAAAGATGGTGAACAATCGATAAGTAAAAAATCATAGTCGTTTTTCACCTCATTTAATAGTTTACTCATAACGTGTTCGCGATTTTCGGTGTTGAGCATTTCAATTTCGGCACCTACCAAATCGATATGCGAGGGCAATACAAAAAGATTTTCCATTTCAGTGGGCTGAATGGCTTGCAAAGGCGGAACACCATCAATGAGGCATTCATAAATAGTGAATTCAAGCGTACGAATGTCAATACCAAGTCCAGATGAAGCATTTGCCTGCGGATCGGCATCAACTAACAAAACTTTTTTGCCTAACGAGGCTAATGATGCAGCAAGATTTATAGCAGTAGTTGTTTTTCCAACTCCACCTTTTTGATTTGCCAACGAAATTATTTTTCCCATTATGAATTGAGAGATTAAGTATAATTTTTATAAAATAAGCAGCCTGATAAATTAGCAAACTATCTTATTAGTTTTTTTGAAACCATGTAATAAACTAAATTTTAGTTTATTCCTTTCGTTGTAATTATATTTTTACTGAATGGCAAAGATAGGAAAATAAATTCAGCCTTTCAAGTGCTATTAGTTGGTATAAGATTTTTTAAGGGTATTTGAGTGCTAACGTAATTATTGAAAATTACTTTATTAAGTGCACTTTACAATCATTGTGAAAGGCTATGAAACTTTAGCAATTTTATATGTCAATCGTATTAAACCTTTTGCATCTTTTTCAGTCTAAAAAATTCAAATTTTGAAGCTGAAATATTATCAAAAAATAAAAAAAATGTATATGAAATTGTACTCTCAAATATTTTTAATTCTTTTGTTTTTCTCATTAAACCTTAAAGCTCAACATATTATACAATCCACCGTGTACGATTCCAAAAACAATCAGGCATTAGAAATGGTAACAGTAAGATTGCTTCACAGTTCTGATTCGTCTTTTGTTCAAGGTGTACAAACAAATTCAAAGGGCGATTTTATGCTTACAAAAGTTAAATCGGGAAATTACATTTTAAAAGTAAGCTCTGTGGGCTATCTTGAATATCTAAAAAATATTACCGTAGATAAAAAGGATATTTTGCTAAAAAGCATCCAGCTTGTTGAAAATGTCCAACTTTTAAATGAGGTAGAGGTTAAAGGTACAGCAGCACAAATGGTTGTAAAAGGTGATACCTTAGAATACAATGCAACAGCCTTTAAAACACAAGAAAATGCAGTAGTTGAAGACCTACTAAAACGTTTGCCAGGAGTAGAAATATCGTCAGAAGGAAAAATTACTGTGAATGGGCAAGAAGTAAAAAAAATAAGAGTAGATGGCAA
>MNZK01000020.1:5208-24343 GCA_001873635.1 Porphyromonadaceae bacterium CG2_30_38_12
TCTTCCAGCCGATATGATAGAAAAAATTCAAGTGTTGGAACAAAAATCGGACATGGCTCTCTTAACTGGATTTGAAGATGGCGACACAGAGCGCATTATAAATCTGACCACGAAACCAAACCGCAAAAAGGGCATGTTTGGGAATTTCACCGGAGGGGCAGGTTTAGATACCCAAAACGAAGTTCGATACGATGGAAATATGTTTTTGAACATCATGAAAGGTGAATCGCAATCGTCAATAACCGGTGGTGCTAACAATATCAATATGAGCCGAAGTAGTCGTGGGCGTTTTGGAGGTGCAGCAAGTGGCATAACAGCTACCCAAAACATTGGTTTTAACAACAACACCATTGTGAATCCAAACTTTAAAATTGGAGGCGATGCCGGTTTTAATCATGCCGACAATTATAGTGAAACCAATACAACAAAACAAAGTTACCTATCCGAAAGCATTTCAAACGATTCAAGCTACACAAAATCAGGCAATAATCAATACACAGGCAACCTAAGGCTCGAAGCCGAATGGAAAATAGACAGCTTGCGTACACTTATAATACAACCAAACATAGACTATTCAAATTCAGCCACATTCAGTAAACGCAACTATAATTATTACACGGACTCTGTAAGAAGGAGTTGGGGAAACACCAATAATGAAGGCATTTCAATTAAAACATCCGGAGGATTAAACCTAATTTACAATAAAAAATCAACTCTAAAAAAAGGCAGATCTTTCACCACAAGTGTGCGTGGTGGATTTTCGCAAAGCAATAGCGAAAGCTACAATATGTCCAATAAATTTACAACAACTACCACAACAAAAATCGATCAATTTAGCAATAACGCTTACAACAACTACAATTACAGATTTAAATTTTCGTTTGTAGAGCCACTCTGGAATGTAAAAAACATGCTTGAGACTTCCATAGCCTTTAAAGTATCGGAAAATAGTTCCGAAAAATCTCAATACAACAAAGATACTACGGGCTTGTATAATCAGAAAGATACCATTTACAGCAATGTTTTCAAAAGTAATTTTTACAGTGAAACCTTGGAATTAAATTACCGATATAGCGAAAAAAACTACAATCTAACTGTTGGTTTTAAGGGAGAGCCCTCGCAAACTTATAGTTACAGGACTTACGCCAACGGCATTGTTCGGAAATACGAAAACGAAGTTATTAACTTTGCACCGAATGCACGCTTTCAGTATAATTTTGGCAAAAAAGAATTTGCACGTTTAGATTACAGAGGCAATACCGACCAGCCGAATATTAGCCAAATGCAACCCGTAAAAAACAATGCAAATTTGATGAATGAAACTGTTGGAAATCCTTTCCTGAAGCCTTCTTTTTACCAACATGTGCGTTTCATGTATAGCACCTTTAATGATAAAAAGTTTTCATCTTTTAGTGCTTGGTTTGCTGGTTCGGTAACCAAAGATGCATTGGTATCTAACAGCATTTACGATGAAACGAGTAAGCAATATAATCAGACCGTGAATGCCGACAAATTGCCTTATAACTACAACGGAAACATTATGTTCAATACCCCTATCATTGCTAAACGACTTCACCTAAACACAAGCACTTCAGGTGGATACAGCATGCGTTATGGCTACACTTCGCGCAATGTAAGCACCACCGAGATAGATGTGGAAAATTTGCAAAAAGGGACTCTAAGTGAAACAGGACGGGTTAGCGCCGATGAGCAACTTTCGCTGACCTTTACGCATGATGTAGTTGAATTGGGCATCAAAGGTGGAATAAAATACTCAAACACAATAAACAATCTAAACACAAATCCATCAACAACTTACGATTGGTCAGGCGGAAGTAATTTGGCTTTACATTTACCATATAGTTTCAATATAAGCTCCGATATTAAATACACTACCCGTAAAGGATATTCAAGTTTTGATTTGGATGAAACCTTATGGAATGCCTCCATCGATAAATCGTTTTTTCGGGGAAAAGGTGTGTTGGCTTTACGATGGAACGACATGTTGCAACAAGAGAAAAACATTCGACAAATTATTGGCGATAATTACATCCAATACAATAGCTACAACACCCTAACCTCTTATTTTATAGTTAGTTTCAGTTATAAACTGAATAGCTTTGGTGACAGAAGAGCTGCAATAAATCAATTTAGAGGTCCCGGAATGGAAATGCAACAACACAGACGTCCTGAAGGGGGAGGCTACAAACGTGAGTTCAAATAGCTAATATTTCTTCATAAATTAACCTTTTCCTTGGGGTAATAAAAAAAAACGTAAAGCAAATATACTTTACGTTTTTTTTTAAACAAGGCTAAGCAGCTTTGTCTTTCTTTTTGGCTGTATTAATTCGGAAAGCTGCATACAGTGGACAAAAATTAATCAAACTGGTAATGGTTAAAACCAACGCCAAGATTAACGCAACTATTCCTAATGTGCCCGAAAGTACGTCTGAATAGAATAACCAAATAAGGATAATTGCAAGTGCAAGTCTTACCAATTTATCCAACGAACCGACATTTACATTCATAATATTTTAATTAAAAAGAGTATGATATTACAACAATGAATACTTTTAAATTGTTCAAAAAAAAAAAATTGAGCAATTAGGTTTTTCAATTTAAGTATTCCAAATCTCCCAGGCAGCTAAAGCTTGTTTTTCGAGCATCAACGCACCATTTATCCCAATAGCTCCTTGTGCACGCCCGTTTTTTAAAAACATTGTTTCGGACGGATTGTAAACCACATCAAAAAGCAGGTGTCGCTCAGTGAGAAATTGATAAGGAATAGCCGGACAAGCGTCCTCATTTGGAAATGTTCCCACTGGAGAAGCATTTACAACAACCGTATATTCAGTCAAAAGTGCTTCATTCAAATCTTGATAACATAAATTCAAATCCGATTTTGAACGCGAAACAAATTGCGTTTCAATGCCATTTTTTTCGAGCACATAGCGTATAGCTTTGGAAGCACCTCCAGTTCCTAAAATAAGTGCTTTGGTGTGATGCTTTTGGAACAATGGCTTAATTGAATTTTCAAACCCAATGGCATCGGTATTGTAGCCAACTAAATGAAAAACACCATTTTGCCGAATAAATTTAATGGTATTAACAGCGCCAATCTGCGCGGCTTCGGTATTGATTTCGTTTAAAAAGGGAATAACTTGCTCCTTGTAAGGAATGGTAACGTTTAAACCATTGAGCGTAACAGTTCGAATTAATTTTTCAAATTCTTGTATCGTTTCAAGTGGATATGCCTCGTAAACGGCATCTATTTTTTCGTTACTAAATTTTTGGCTAAAAAACATTTTAGAAAACGAATGCCCTAATGGATAACCTATTAAACCATAGTGTTGCATGTAGTAGAATTAAAGAATAATTATTTTTTAAATTTTCGCAGCAAAAATCGGATTATATAAAATACAATTACGATAGCCAAAACAGCTAATATTGCTAAACTTAATTCGTGACTATAGGTGTTTATACGTGCTTCTTGTCCTTGTGCCAAATAACCAATTAAAGCTAAAATAACATTCCAAACAGTAGCCCCAAGCAAGGTATATAGCGTAAAACTAATAAAATTCATGCGTGCTAAACCCGCCGGAATTGAAATGAGCTGCCTGATACCGGGAATAAGCCTTCCTATAAAAGTAGATACCTTACCTTTCTGGTTGAAATATTGTTCCGATTTTATAATTTTTTCGCTGGAGAGTAGCAATATTTTTCCAATTTTACTATCGGCTAATTTGTATAAAACAGGTCGCCCAAGCCACAATGCCAAAAAATAGTTGATATAAGCACCCACCAATGCGCCTAATGTTCCAAACAATATTACCAAATAAATATTAAGCTTACTAGTTGGTTTGCTTGCAATATATGCAGCTGGTGGAATAATTATCTCAGAAGGAAAAGGAATAAACGAACTTTCGATGGTCATTAACAAAACAATACTACCATAGCTCATGTTATTTTCGTACCATTTCTCAACACGCTGAACAACCGTTACGCTATCGGGGCTAACCATGTTAGTTTGTGCCTGCAGGTTTTGATTTAGAAATAATAAGCTAATAAAAAACAAGAAAAAAGTTTTTTTGACCATAAAATGTGTAATAAAGTGTGTAAATTAATGTGCCGAGTAAAACATATTATAAATTCAAAAATTCAGCTTCATCGGCTTCAGGGCAAACTTCAAGGAACAATCGAGGGGCATCCAATGAAAGTGCTTTTGCTTTCAGTAAATAGTCAATTGCTTGGTTAATATTTCCATTTTTGTACTGAGCGATAGCAATAAATAGCTCAATAAATTCGAGGCTATTATCCAATTTGTATGCATCCAAATAATACTCCAAAGCAGTTTTCCAATCGCCTTTGTCCATGCAAATATTAGCAATTGCCATGAGGGTATCAGGCTGTTCGGGTTCCAATGTGATGGCTTTAATATAAGCTATCAGAGCTTCATCCAAAGCATCAATGCCAACTAAACCCTCAGCCATATATACCCAAGCATCGGGTAAATCATCGTTTAACAACAAAGCATGCTTGGCATATTCAATGCTTTCTTCAAATAATTCTTTTTCGAGCAAGCAGATGGCAATTCCTGTTAGTGCATCGTAGTTTTCAGTTTTTTCCAAGAGTGATTTTTCGTAATAAAGAATTGCATGGTCAAAATTTTCCATTTTTTCGTAACATTCACCTATGAAAAGATTTGTTTGCCAGTCTTCTCCAGTCAAATCGCTGTATTCCTTGTATGCAATCATAGCAGTTTCAAATTCGTCTAACTGATAATGAGCATGTGCTTTTTGCAAAGTTGCCAAGCTATCTTTATCATTAATAGCAAGCACAAAATCGTAGGCATTAATCGCTTTGGTAAAATTTTCTTGCACAAAATATATTTGACCCAAATTAAACCAGGCTTCGGGTAAAAATGAGTCTATGTTAATGATACGATTGTAAGTAGCAATGGCTTTGTCGGTTTCAGCAAGTTGTTCGCAGCAAAAAGCAAGTTCGAAAAGCAAGTCCACATTGCTATCATTATAGGCATCACCAATAGTCAAGTATTTAATTGCCAATTCAATATCTAAATCGGCAATAAAAACAAATGCAATATCTAATGCTACATTATCAACATCTTCGCTTTCGTTTTCTAAAATCTTATTACAAATAAATTGTGCCTCCTTACTCCTACCCGACTTGAGTAATGCTTCGGCTTTTAGTAGCGAAAATTCGTATTCATTAAAATCGGCTATGCTATCCAAAATGCGCATAGCCTTTTGAGTATCGCCTACGGCTAAATATATTTTGGCACGCTTAATTTGCAAGCTTACATTGTCAGGGTGCAATCGCAAGCCCAAGTCTAAGGCACTTCTACTTTCCTTTGTTTTTCCTTTGCGTAAATAATAATCAACAATTGTTTCCAGCTCTTCCACATCAAAATAACCTGGACCTGTACCCGCAACAAATTTTTCGTAGCGCAAAATTAATTCGGATGAATCATCGTCTATTTGAAATTGCAATTTTCGTCCCATAAAAACAATTCTTTTTGCAAAAGTAATGAAATTCGATGTAATTTGATAAAAATGAACAATAAAAGTTTTCAACATAAACAAAAAAGTTACTTTTTAAGTCATATTATCCGCATTTTCATCATTTTCCCAATTGGGCGCGCTGCTGAGCTGCCCGAATTGCAACTTTCCAACGAGTAGTTTACCGCTGTACTTAATTTTATTTGCGATACACACAACGAAAATCGCATACATTTGAATTATGGTTGCGAAGGCTTTTTTGGGAATTTATTAGTTTGCCATCATAATAGGATTGAGTGAACGAGCGATAAGAAATCAACTTCATACTTCGGATTATTTCCCCGCCATTTTCTCCACCACCTGCTTTAAAGAGCTGTGCCAAAGGGTAGCACAAGAAATTGAAATCACTCACGTAATTGTTCAACCTGATATTACAACGCTGTAATTTTTTGCACAACAAGACCACAAACTCGTTTCATAATTTTACTGCTTTAAATTAAAAAATTGTAGCAAAGATTACTTTAATTAATTGTTTCTAAAGCAATATTGTAGAACTTTTGGAGGAAGTGGTCTTGATTTTTATTGGATTCGCTTATAAATCGCAAATTTTTATGTAAGTTTGCACACTTAAAAAATAGGCTCATTGAATCTTTCCGACATACAAAAACAATATGCCCAACATCCACAAGTACAAGCACTTATACAATGGATTTCCGGCACAGAATTAAACCTAAAAATTAGTGGTTTAAGTGGTTCATCGTGCGCAATGGTTGCTGCATCACTGTTCAGACTTGAGCCACAAACACAAGTAATCGTGATGAACGATGCTGACGAAGCCGGCTATCTGTACAACGATTTGAAACTAACTCTCACTCCCGAAGAGGTATTTTATTTTCCTTCGTCCTACAAAAAAGCTATCAAGCTCAGCCAGTTAGATTCTTCAAACGAAATTCTGCGTACCGAAGTTCTCAACAGACTCGCCAACAACAGCAAAGCCTGCATCATAGTAAGCTATCCCGAGGCATTAATGCAAAAAGTGGTTTCGGCTTATGGCATGAAAACTCGCATGTTGCGATTGCGAACTGGTGAAAACATTAGCATCGATTTCCTTGCTGAAATGCTTTTAGAATATGGCTTTTCGCGAGTTGATTTTGTGTACGAACCAGGACAGTTTTCGGTTCGTGGCAGCATAGTAGATATTTTTTCTTATGCTTTTGAAATGCCCTATCGGTGCGATTTTTTTGGCGATGAAGTAGAGTCTATTCGCATTTTTGACATTGAGACACAACTTTCCAAAGAAAAACGAAGCGAAATAGAAATTGTACCCGATTTACACCAAAACAACGACGTAGCTTTGGAATCGTTTTTTGAATTTATACCTAAAAACATACTATTTACATTTACCATGGCTGGGTTTGTGCGCGAACGTATCAGCCAGCTTTATGATGAAGCTTTAATTAAAGCAAATGCAGGCGAAAATGTGGTTTCTGACCTGCACAAAGTGCGCATTACGGGCGAAGATTTTAAACAACAAATTGCCAACTTTCGGAAAATTGAATGGAATAGCCATTCCTACTTCAAAGCCACTACGGAAATAAACTTTAACACTTCATCACAAGTTATTTTTCATAAAAATTTCGATCTTTTAGCCGATAATCTTCGTGAAGCACAAAAACTCAATTATCAGATCTACATTCTGAGTGATAGTGTGAAGCAAACCGACCGAATAGCATCTATATTTGCTGACAGAGGCGATGATATTCCTTTTCAGCCCGTAAAAAATACCTTACACGAAGGCTTTATCGACCACGATTTGTCTATATATTGCTACACCGACCATCAAATTTTCGACCGTTTTCATAAATATCAATTGCGCACCGAACGCACACGTTTAGGAAAAGTTGTGCTTACCCTAAAAGAGCTAAATCAATTTCGCGTAGGCGATTATATGGTTCATGTTGATCATGGCGTTGGCACTTTTGGCGGGTTAGTGCGCACCAATGTGAATGGCAAAACACAGGAAATGGTGAAATTGATTTACAAAGACGATGACATCATTTTTGTAAGCATACATGCACTCCATCGGATATCCAAATATAAAGGGAAAGAAGGTGAAGCACCACGCATAAACAAATTAGGAAGTGGCGCATGGGAACGCTTAAAAGAACGTACAAAATCAAAAGTAAAAGACATTGCACGCGAACTTATAAAACTGTATGCCAAACGAAAGTCGGAACAAGGATTTCGATTTACACCCGACAGTTATTTGCAACAAGAGCTCGAAGCATCGTTTTTGTATGAGGACACCCCCGACCAAATAAAAGCAACAGCGGATGTAAAAAAAGACATGGAATCTACCTTGCCTATGGACCGTTTGGTTTGTGGCGATGTTGGATTTGGCAAAACAGAGATTGCCATGCGAGCTGCATTTAAAGCAGCTACTGATAGCAAACAAGTTGCCGTGTTGGTACCAACCACCGTGCTGGCATTGCAACATTACAATTCATTCAAATCGAGATTTAAAGATTTCCCTGTAACGGTAGATTACCTAAGCCGTGCACGAAATGCAACACAAACCAAAGAAGTTTTAGAAAAATTAGATAAAGGTGAAATTGACATAATCATTGGCACCCATAAATTAGTAGGTAAAACCATTAAATTCAAAGATTTAGGCTTATTAATAATTGATGAAGAGCAAAAATTTGGCGTTTCGGTAAAAGAAAAATTAAAAGAATTGAAAGTGAATGTAGATACACTCACCATGACAGCTACGCCCATTCCACGTACATTGCAATTTTCGTTGATGGGCGCACGCGATTTATCTATTATCAACACCCCCCCACCCAATCGCTATCCCATTCAAACAGAAATTCATTTGTTCGATGAAGAGGTTATTCGCGAAGCCATTCAATTAGAAATGAACCGTAATGGTCAGGTATTTTTTGTAAACAATCGGATTCACAACATTTACAATATCGAAAGCACCATAAAACGTTTAGTGCCAGGCTGCCGCATAGCAGTAGGGCACGGACAAATGCCTCCTGACAAATTGGAACAAATTATTGTCGATTTTATTGATTATGAGTACGATGTGCTCATTGCAACCACCATTATTGAGTCAGGTATCGACATTCCGAATGTGAACACCATTATTATTAACAGCGCACAAAGTTTTGGCTTGAGCGATTTACACCAATTACGTGGACGTGTGGGTAGAAGCAACCGCAAAGCCTACTGCTACTTGCTGGCACCCGAACTTAGTTTGCTTACGCCCGAAGCGCGCAGGCGCTTGCAAGCCTTGGAAACATTTGCCGAACTTGGTAGCGGTTTTAACATTGCCATGCAAGATTTGGATATTCGAGGTGCTGGAAACATGCTGGGTGCCGAACAGAGCGGTTTTATTGCCGATTTGGGTTACGAAACCTATCAAAAAATTCTGAATGAAGCCGTGCACGAATTAAAAGATGAAGAATTTTCTGAACTCTATGCAGATGAAATGGAGAAAGACAATTTATCTTCAAACTATGTTACCGATTGTCAAATTGATTCTGATTTGGCATTGATGTTTACAGAGGCTTATATCGAAAACGTGTCCGAACGCATCAGCATGTATCGCGAGTTAGATAGCATTACGAACGAAACTGATTTACAAGCCTTTGAACAACGAATAGAAGATCGCTTTGGTAAAATTCCGGACGAAAGCCAGAGTTTGCTATTAGTAGTTCGCCTCCGATGGTTGGCTATGCAATTTGGAGTTGAAAAACTTATTTTGAAAAATGAAAAAATGACTATTTACTTTATTTCCAATCCATCGTCCAATTTTTATCAATCCGATTATTTTGGTAAAATACTCCAATTTATGACTGCTCATCCAAGGCTTTGTCAGCTTCGCGAACAAAATGGACGGCGCTCAGCTGTTTTTAGTTTTGTAAAAACAGTAGAGCAAGCATTGCAGGTATTTTTAAGTTTTTAAAATGACCTTTTTTGATTTTATTGATAATTAAAGAAAAATTTCTTTAATTATTAAATCAAAAATCGTATCTTTGCATTCCTAAAACAAACAAGAAATTAATTCAAAAAAAAACTCTAAAAACAAAAATTTTATGTCAAAAGTAACCGTTGTTGGCGCCGGAAATGTAGGCGCAACCTGTGCAAATGTGCTCGCTTTCAATAAAGTAGCTGACCAAGTAGTAATGCTCGATGTAAAAGAAGGAGTATCCGAAGGAAAAGCATTAGATATGATTCAAACAGCAGCGCTGTTGGGATTCGATGCCAGCATAGTAGGATGCACAAACGATTATGCACAAACAGCCAATTCAGATGTTGTTGTCATTACATCTGGCATTCCGCGCAAACCAGGCATGACTCGCGAAGAACTTATTGGCGTAAATGCCGGTATCGTGAAAACAGTTGTTAGCAATATTCTGCAATACTCCCCCAATGCAGTGCTTGTGATAGTTAGTAACCCAATGGATACGATGACTTACTTAGCATTGAAATCGAGTGGATTGCCCAAAAACAAAATCATTGGCATGGGTGGCGCCTTGGATAGCTCCCGTTTTAAATGCTATTTAAGCAAAGCATTACAAGCTAACCCCAACGAAATAGAAGGCTTAGTGATAGGCGGACATGGCGACACAACCATGATACCATTAACCCGTTTTGCCTCGTACAAAGGACGTGCAGTAAGCGACATTTTGAGTGCCGACGAATTAGATAAAGTGGTAAAAGATACGATGGTAGGTGGTGCAACATTAACAAGTTTATTAGGTACTTCGGCATGGTATGCACCCGGTGCTGCTGCAGCTTACTTAGTAGCGTCTATCATCCACGATCAGAAAAAAATTATTCCTTGTTGTGTATCTTTAGAAGGCGAATACGGACAAAATGACATTTGTATAGGAGTTCCTTGCGTCATTGGTAAAAATGGATTAGAGCAAATAATTGATTATAAATTGAATGCAGATGAAAAAGCATTGTTTGAAAAAAGTGCAGCTGCTGTGCGCACAACGAACAATATTTTAGTCGAAATTAAAGCGCTTTAAGTCAAAACGCTAAAAATTAAAACTACAAATAGAAATTTCCCATACAAATTAGTTTTCTAATAAACGAGGAGTGTTAAATAATTAAAATTACAAAAGATAATCATTTATTTAACATAATTTGAATCAAAATATATTTGAATTTAATATACCTTTGTAGCAGTTATAAAACTTAATTTTAAATTAATCTATCATGAACAATTACATGCAAATTCACAAGTACTTAAAGCAGTTCGATATTAAACCTTCGGTTCAGCGAACAGCAGTGATGGAATATTTATTAGCACACAAAACCCACCCAACCATTGAAGAGATTTATGCTTCGCTAAGTCCTCAAATGCCAACTTTATCTAAAACAACGATTTACAACACATTGAATCTTTTTGTAGATAAAGGTGCGGTTTTGCAATTAGCCATCGACGAGAAAAATGCACGTTATGATGCTGACATCAGCGACCATGCTCATTTTATGTGTAATAGCTGTGGTAAAGTATATGATTTATTTAGTTTAAACAAAGAGTTATTCAAAAAACCTGCTTTGGAAGGTTTTGATATTAATTCAGTAGAAATTTCTTACAGTGGCATTTGTAGCTCGTGTAAAAATTTGAATTAAAATTTAGCACATAACAATTTGATAAAAGGGTAACTTGTGAAAGTTACCCTTTTTTATTAAATATTTCATACATTTGCATCATATATCCAAATACATTAAACTTACATACATGAAAATCAGCAAGTTGTTCTTTATTGGAATTTTTGTTGGCATCATATTAACAAGCTATTCACAACAAAAGATAAAAAAAGGAATAAGTTTTGGCGCCATTCCGGCTATATCGTTCGACTCCGATTTGGGATTTCAATACGGTGCTGTTGTCAATTTATATCACTATGGCGATGGTAGCCGATACCCCTCCTACAATCATTCTCTCTACATGGAATGGTCGCGCTATTCAAAAGGTTCGGGCATCAATCGTATCATGTACGATTCAGAGCAGCTTATCCCTCAAGTTCGCACCACAGCCGACATAACTTACATGACCGACCAACTCATGGATTTTTATGGATTTAATGGCTATCAAAGCATTTATAACGACAGTTTGAGTAAAGCCACACACCATTTTTATAGAAACGATAGAAAAATGTTTCGGATTAAGGCTGATTTTCAAAGTAATTTTGGTCAATCACATGTTGGCTGGGTGGCAGGCTACAGTTTTTATAATTTTGCTATCGACACGGTAAATATTACCAAACTCAATTTGGAACCCATAGCAGGTGGAAGTTTATTTCAACGTTACAGGCAAAAAGGATTAATAAATGAAAACGAAGCTGGAGACGGTAGCATTCATTACTTAAAGTTGGGATTGAAATACGACACGCGCGACCAACGTGCATGCCCCACTAAAGGTATTTGGACAGAAGCAGTTATTCAGTGGGCACCAAAATTAATAAACGCACTTCCACACACAAAATTGGCTATTATTCATCGCCAATACTTTCGGGTAGCAAATGATGTTTTATTCGCCTACCGCTTTGATTATCAATGTACACTTGGAAAAGACAAAGTACCTTATTTTGCACAGCCTTTATTGGTTACAAGTATTTTGACGGGTGCCACCAATCAAGGTTTGGGTGGCAAAGCTACCCTTCGAGGCATATTAAGAAACCGGGTGGTTGGTGATGCGGTAGGTTTTAGCAATTTTGAATTTCGATATAAGTTTATTCGCTTTGAAATGTTAAAACAAAATTTTTACATCGGCACTAACGCATTTTTAGATGCTGGTATGGTATTCAAACCAATTGCCATTGCCAAAATTTTAAGCATAGAAGATAAAAAATTACTATATTTAAATAACTCAGATACAGATAAAATGCATGCAAGTGCTGGGATAGGCTTAAAAATTGGTTGGAACGAGAATTTCATCATTTCAGCTGATTACGGCAAAGCTTTTAACAATCAGGATGGAAACTCAGGCATTTATATTGGTTTGAATTATCTCTTTTAACGATTACATATCGAAACCTTTTTCACCATGATAGTAATCGCAGCTTTCATTTTATTGAATTACATCCTCTTATTGGCTGTTTTTATAAAAGGTTGGAAAAAAATTCCAACCTTTGAATTGAGTGAAACATTGGCAACCACCGAGCCATTATCGGTCGTTATTGCCTGCCGAAACGAAGCAAAAAATCTGAATACCTTAATGCCTTATTTAAAAAATCAAACGAATCAGAACTTTGAGCTTATACTCATAAACGATCATTCGGTAGATGACACCTGGAAAATAATGAATAGCTACAAGACTGAATTTAAGAATATAAAACTTTTAAATTCTGATCGCTATGGTAAAAAGCAAGCCTTACATATAGGCATAGTGAATGCCAAGAACGACTACATTTTAACTACCGATGCCGATTGCTTACCTCACCAACGATGGATAGAAACCATAGCCGCTTTTAAACAAAAATCGCAAGCTGATTTAGTAGTCGGACCGGTTGTAATCAAAGCGAAGCAGGGTATATTTGAAAAATGGCAACAAACTGAATTTCAATCGTTGATAATTTCGGGTGCAGGAGCTATTGGTAGTCAACTTGCATTTATGTGTAACGGAGCAAATTTAGCCTTTAAGAAATCTGTTTGGTTGCAAAGCTGGAAAAACCTTCACCACGAAATTAACAGCGGCGATGACGTTTTTTTACTGCATCAAATTAAAAAAACGGGCGGCAACATTCAGTTTATTAAATCTCCACAAGCCCTTGTAAGCACTTCGGCATGTAGCACGTTGCAATCTTTCGTAAAACAGCGAAAACGTTGGGCGTCTAAATCGCCTTATTATAGAGACTTTGCAACAATATTTATAGCTTTAAGTGTTTTTTCTATTTCTATTTTGCAAATATGGCTTTTAATAAAAGGATTTTTAGAACTCAAGTGGTTTATGGTATTTGCATTAATTTGGGTTACGAAATGGAGTTTTGATTTCTATTTTTTAAAATCGACTTCTGCTTTTTTCGGATGTAAAAATAGATTTTGGGAGACGCTTTCGTTATCGTTTATTTATCCATTTTATATTATTTATACTGCCATTTTGGGTATTTCAGCAGGAATATACAACAAATTAAATCATGGATAAATGTACAAATAATCTTGCGTAAGTGTGGTTTTGTATTTTTTCAAAATTTCTTTTGATGGACCCGAAAGTGGATTGCCAAAGCCAAAGCTTACATCGTAAACCGAGCCACAACCTTCGCATTTTACCCTGCCTAATGCATCGGTTAAGGGATAAATTTTTACATCCTTTTTAGCTTCGTAAGGACAAGCCATATCAAAGGCATAATACTCGTCGGGGTTCATGCCACAATAAACCAAAATACCGCCAAATCCAATTCTATCAGCTTCGTATTCAGGCTTTTCTATTCTTCTAAATTGATTTGGGTTGTTTTTAAAAGTACTGTAATTACCCGATAAATTTAATTTCAAACTTACCGGATAGGATGGAATGGACGACACATAATTATCATCACAGCCTATCAAAGAGCTTATTAAACCTATAATGCCAATTATATTTCGCCAATTAACCATAATTCGTCGTTGGTAAAGGAGGTATTTTTAAGAGCATCGATATTGTCCTGAAGTTGAGCCACAGAGCTTGTACCAATAATTACAGAATTCACTTGTTGCTGGTGCAAGCACCAAGCGAGTGCCATTTGAGCTAAAGACTGACCTCTATCCCTCGCAATTTCATTTAATTTTTGAATGCGAGCCAGCAGCGAATTTGTGATTTGCTCTTTTTTCAGAAAGCCATAGCTATGTGCAGCACGGGAATTTTCTGGAATACCATGCAAATACTTATCGCTCAAAAGCCCCTGTGCCAAAGGAGAAAATCCAATAAAGCCCACCCCATTATCACTTGCAAGAGGCAACACTTCGTGTTCAATCTCACGTGTAAAAATACTGTATCGCCCTTGATAAATCAAACAAGGCGTGCCATTAGCTTGAAGCAGACGATATGCCTCACGGGCTTTATCTTCGGGATATTTTGAAATACCTATGTAAAGCGCTTTGCCTTGTCTTACCATGTCGGACAGCGCACCCATTGTTTCTTCAAGAGGCGTGTTGGCATCGTAGCGGTGCGAATAAAAAATATCCACATACTCGAGCTGCATACGTTTTAAACTCTGTTCTAAACTTGCCATCAAATATTTACGGGAGCTTCCGTCGCCATAAGGTCCTTGCCACATTTCGTGCCCTGCCTTGGAGCTAATAATCAATTCGTCGCGATACGAGGCAAGGTATTTTTTAAGAATTTTTCCAAAATTTGTTTCAGCACTTCCGGCAGGAGTGCCGTAGTTGTTAGCAAGATCGAAATGCGTGATGCCATGATCAAAAGCATATTTAATCATGCTAACAGCCTCATTGGCATTGTCCACATCGCCAAAGTTATGCCATAATCCCAGCGAAAGACGTGGAAGTTTAAGACCACTTTTTCCGCAAAAATTATAGCCAACTGAGTTGGAATATCGTTCTGAATTGGGCAAATATTCGGACATAAGTACAAGTATTTAGAATGCAACTTTGGGTGCTTTTTCACTGCCTGCTTCGGCTTCAAAATAAGCTTTTTTCTCTAAACTGGCAAAGGACGCAACAATATTGGTCGGAAACTTACGTATAGCGGCATTAAATTCTTTACATAAGTCGTTGAAACGACCACGCTCGGTAGTAATCCGATTTTCGGTACCTTCCAATTGTGCTTGCAATTCTAAGAAATTTTGGTTTGCTTTCAAATCAGGATAGTTTTCGGTAATCATCAATAGTTTTCCTAAGGCTGAACTTAATTGACCCTGAGCTGCTTGATATTCCTTCAGTTTTTCAGCCGACAAATTGGTTGGGTCAATAGTAACTTGAGTTGCTTTGGCGCGCGCAGCCACCACGCCCTCTAAGGTTTCACTTTCGTGCGATGCGTAGCCTTTCACGGTAGCAACTAAGTTTGGAATCAAATCAGACCTTCGTTGATATTGATTTTCAACATTTGCCCACTGTCCACTTACAGCCTCATCCTTGGTTACCAAGCCATTATACTTTCCAATTCCCCAAAACACAGTAAGTACCAAAACGCCTACTATGGAAGCTAAAATAATCGTGTTTTTATTCATTTTTGTTGCTATTTTTTTTGTTAAAAATTTTGTTTGTTTTTGATTTTATACTATTTAATTTTAATTTATCATATTCATTTTCAATAAAATACTCAAATGTTTACCAGCCACTTGTAGCGCCGCCTCCACCTGAAAAGCCACCACCAAAACTTCCACCGCTAAATCCCCCGCCGCCAAAGCCTCCACGCCCGCTACTCAAAATGCTACCGGCTGCTGCACCTCCGATAAAGGCACTGCTGTTGCGCTGCAAACGAGGTATGTTGTCGTTATGATTTTCTTCATAACCACAAAATTTGCAATGAAAAGTAGTTCGTTCGGTTCCTGCACTTAGGTATGTTGGAGCTACAATCGTACGTTTATCTTTCATTATAAAAGCTTTTGTGCCACATTTAGGACAATTGCTATATTTGCTGGGTTTATCCAATGTATAAATAGATTCATTTTTACAAGTATCACATACAAACACGTCATAATCAACAGCATGCAACTCTTCTTCAAATTGTTGAGCCAATTTTAAATGAGCATCCTCTTGTTTTTCCGATAGCAAATGCATGGTTCCATCACATACCGTACAAGGCATAGGTGCACGACGCACTTGGAGCATACGTATTTTGCCCCACAGATGAGCGGGTAGCGTAGCAAGTGGAATAGGAATTACCAACACGATTAAATAAGCTGGCATTTTAAGAACTAAAAGTGCGACCAACGCCAGGATGGGTAAAACCAATGCCAACACCATTAATGCGGAAGCTTTTTCTGTTTTTATGGCTTTGTAGCGCGCCATGTTGCTGTTGTAGCGAGTATCATTTTTAATTTTTGACAAAATGCTACTTATCCAAAACAAAGCCAGCAATGCTATCACGATATAAACGCCCACTGCCAAAGGCACAATCTCATCCCATGGAATTGGTTTTTGTACTATGGGAGCAAATTTTTCTCCGCGCACTACCGAAACAATACGCTCCACACCCGCCAACATGCCCGCGTCAAAATTTCCTTCTTTGAATTCCGGAATCATGTCCTGAGATTGAATACGTTTGCAAATTGCATCTGGCAAAACACCCTCGAGCCCATATCCAGTTTCAAAAGTTACTTTTTTTTGATCCATTACAAAAAAGACTAATAAACCATTGCTATTTTGAGCATTACCTATACCCCATGTTTTAAACAAAGAAGTAGCAAAAGGCTTTATCTCTTCTGTTCCAATAGAATTCACAACAACCACCGCTACTTCCGAACCATTTTCAGATTTTAAAGCATGCAAGCGTTGATTGATTTGGTCAACAGTTTGCGCAGCCAGTATTCCATCCGGATTACTTACAAAAGCAGCCGCATCAGTTGTTTTTGGGTTTGGAATAGTCTGAACAGTATATTCCGTAGCCCATGCAGCCATAGCGAAGAAAATACATATCGATAAAAATAGCTTTTTCATACGTTTGTAGTTAATCTTGCGCATCTACCAATTCAATTGTAAAATAGAGCATAGAATAAGGCGCAATTGCACCACTACCGCTGGTTCCGTAACCTAAAGATGCGGGCATAAACACGACCATCGAACCACCAATTTTCAATTTAGAAACTGCTTCCTGCCAGCCCTTTACGGTATTAGCTAAATAGCCAACGTAAGTGCCGCTATCAAATACTTTTCCGGTGATTAAAGTACCAGAATATTTGACTGTAACAAAGGATGTTGGATTAGCTTGCTTCATAGCCCCACCATAAAGAATGTTATAACATAGTCCTGACGGCGATTTGGTGTACGTAGTACTTGCAAATTCCTGCGCATATTTGGCATCATTCAAAATTTTCCATTCGGCATAGTTGTCTTCTTTACAAGCTGAAAATATTAAAAGAAGAACTGCAAAATGTAAAAAATATTTGTTTTTCATACTGTAATAATTTGAAAATTATAAAAATTATATATTTAATAATCTGAATACGATATAAAATATGTTAGCTTAATGCGAACTAATTACACATCATTTTTTTGTTCGTAAATTTTGGAAAATGATAATTTTGAAAATTTTGGCATCGTACGATGAGGACCCCAGCCCATCCAGTTGAAAGGAGAAACAAAAAGATTTTTAACCATACCATTTGCAAAATCAAATTTAGCACGTTCGGAAGCTATAAATTGAAAACCTTGCATAGCTATTTTCTCGGCTCTTGGTCTTAAATTCATCTCGACTGCCTTACGCCGATTTGCCAACAGAATATCGGTAAGTGGAATTTTCACCGGACAAACTTCGACACACTTGCCACATAAGGTCGATGCAAAACTTAAATGAGAAAAGTCACGGAATCCTTTCAGGAAAGGTGTCAGCACAGAACCTATTGGGCCACTGTAAGTTGAATTATAGGTATAGCCACCAATGGTTTTATATACAGGGCACCCATTGAGGCAAGCACCGCAACGAATACATGCCAATGACTCGTAAGCTTCATCGTCGGCAAAAACTTCGGTACGATTATTATCCAACAAAATAACAATCATTTTATCGGGACCATCCACTTCGTTGAACTTCCGCGCACTTGTAAAAATAGTGTTATAAGCCGTAATCTGCTGACCAGTGCCGTGCGCAGCCAACAGGGGGTAAAATAAACCCAAATCTTTGAACGAAGGAAGAATTTTTTCAATTCCAGCAATCACAATATGTAACTTAGGGAAAGCGGTAGTCATTAAAGCATTTCCTTCATTTTCGGTAACCGACACGCCGCCAATGTCGGCAATTAAAAAATTCGCTCCAGTAACACCAACTTGAGCAGCTGTATATTTTTTTCGCAGAAGCTGACGAACATATTCGGTTAATGCTTCGGGAGTGCTATGAGGTGGTGTGTTAAATTTTTCATTGAATAATTTAGCAATGTCCTCTTTGGATTTATGCATGGCAGGGGTAACAATGTGATAAGGTTTTTCGCCTGCTACCTGCACAATAAATTCGCCTAAGTCTGTCTCAACCGATTCACAGCCAACACTTTCAGCCACTTCGTTCAATTCAATTTCTTCTGTAGTCATCGACTTGCTTTTCACAAGCAATCGTGCCTGATTGTCAAAAAGAATTTGCTTTAAGTATTCGGTTGCTTGTTCTGAATCTTTTGCCCACAAAACTTGCATACCATTCGCAAGAGCATTTTCTTCAAATTGTAATAAATACTTATCCCAATGAGCTAAAACGTCCCGTTTAACAGCCGCAGCTTTTTCTTTTGCCAATTGTACATTACCATAACGAGCCATACCTTTTTCCACAGCCTTATCGTACCTTCCAATATTAAATTGAATGGTGTTGCGATGCTTCGTATCAAATGCAATTTTTTTCGAAGCTTCGGAAAATTCTGAACTGATTGTGGTCATGTAAAAAAAAGGGGACTAAATTGATGAACTACTTTTTAAAAATAAAACTAAAACTACCCACTAAGTTACCATCG
>MNZK01000020.1:24363-56189 GCA_001873635.1 Porphyromonadaceae bacterium CG2_30_38_12
TGTTCCAGGGGCGAGCACTTCATCTACTTTCCAATAAAGGACATCGTTGAGAGCCTGTCCTGTATATTCAAAATCTTTTTTTAGAGAATAAGGAATATTTTTGCCTTCAAATTCGAAATATTGATTTTTGTTTTTGGTCAAAAGCTCATCATCGGGGCGCATAATGCGCATGTAAATAACTTTATTGCCTGGCTCGGCGGTAATGTTTTTGTTTACAGTGTAATTAAACTGTAGTTTAGCTGTTTGTGTGAACCACGAAGTTTTTTTATTTCTACTATTCAGTGGTATCATTCCAAAGCCCGACACTTCGAGTTTAGCAGCCCGCGTAACAACTTCACTCAAACTTTGTTTATCTTTGGCAAGTTGCTCAGCCGTTTTGGTTACCTCATTATATTTTCTGTGTACTTCCACATTTTCAGTTTTTAGCACTTTATTTTCAGCATTTAAAGAGTCAATTTGATTCACATAACGTATCATTATTGTGCGCACAGTTACAAGTTCTTTACGCAATTCAGCTATTCGACGCGCATTTGTAGCTTTCGTAACACGTAATTCTTCGAGCAATTGTTGCACCTTTACCTTCTGATTTTCAAGCAATTTAAACAACGAATCATTTTTTATATTGGAACTATAACCATCAAATTCGGTGGTCATATCCTGAAATTCGCGCTCCACTTGTTGTTTTTCAAAAGTCATCATCTCCACAACCTCAGCTACTTCAGCTTCTTTTTGTTTTGTTCGTTGAATTAAGAAAATTACCGTAATGATGAGTGCCACTATTACAGCGACTAAAACAGAGAATAAAATTCCATTATTTTTTTTCATACCAAATCAAAATGTTATATCTGCGTTATGCTTTTTTAAATTAGATTTTAATACGAACAAAAGTACGAATAATTTTTTTTTTACTATCATTTATGCATACTTGTTATTTACAAGTTCAAAGTAATTAACGAATAATTTCACAATTTATTAAATACTCATACCAAACTGCACTAATTTTTTTGAATAAAAAAGACTTTGCAAAAGCAGCATTTGCGTTTGTAAATACTTTTTGCTATCGACTGTGTATCATGGATACTATTTATTTGTATGGAAATAAACAACAAGGGTTACCAGAATAACATGTTTAATTATCAATAAGACACTTTTTTTAATTATCCGAAAAAAGGCAAATCACTATCTCGTTGTTCCCCGAATAATCAAATTAGTTTTTACAATCTTGTTGGTGTATTGACCATGCGTAACGCCATTTATTTTGTCAATCAGCAATTTAGCGGCATGCCGTCCCATTTCGTAGCCATGCTGCTCCACCGTACTGAGCATTGGGTCGCAGGCACGGGCAAGCTCACCATCCGAAAATCCCATAATCGAAACATCCTCCGGCACACGGAGTTTTGCTAATTTACAAGCATATAGGATACCTGCGGCACAATGGTCGTTGATGGCAAAAAAGCCATCAGGACGGTTGGGTGTGTCTAATATTTCGGGCGTTATGACTATTGCTTCTTCGCGCGTGTCGCAAACTTTAATGAGCGACTCGTCCACTTGAAGACCATATTTTATCAAAGCATCTAAGTAGCCATTTTTACGGTTTTTCGAAATTTCTAATTGCAAAGGCGAGCTATAAAACGCAATACGTTTGCAGCCAGTCTGAATAAGATATTCTACGGCAGCAAAGGCACCCGCGTAGTCGTCCACTACAACACGGTCGGTACTAATATCGATACAAATGCGATCGAAAAAAACCAACGGAATATCACTGTCAATCACATCGCGGTAATGATCGTAATTGTTTGTGTGCTTTGATAGTGAAGCCAATACGCCCGATACACGCGTAGCAATAAGTGCTTTTGTGTTTGATACTTCCTTTTCGTAGTTTTCGTCGGACTGACAGAGGACCACATTAAAGCCCTCGCTATTAGCAATCTGCTCGATTCCGGAAAGTATGGAGGAAAAAAAATAATGAACAATTTCGGGCACAATCACCCCAATTGTATTGTTTTTGCTCATACGCAAACTCAGCGCCAAGGTATTGGGTTTATAGTGAAACTCTTTAGCATAAGCATTTACCGAATCCTTCGTAGATTGGCTGATGTCAGGATGATTCTTTAGCGCACGCGAAACCGTAGAAGGAGATATATTGAGCGCACGCCCAATGTCTTTAATGGTAATAGGAGCTTTTCCAACCATAAATATTTATTCAAAGTAAATTATTAAAAAAAGATTAACAAGGGAAAAAATAAAAAGTGAAAGCGCCTAAATTTTACATAAAATCAAATTAAATTGCTTTAGGCAATACAAAAGTACAATAGAAAGTCTGAAAAAAAAATTTTATCACAGAAAATTTTGAAGTATTAGTGCAAACGATTGCAACTAAATAAGAGAGTATAATCACCAAAAAATGTTGCAAAAAGATTACGAAGGTATATTTTTGTCGTGTTAATAAAACAGTCATTAACCAATCCATAAATCTAATAATTTAAGTGCATGATGTACAAAAGCTTACAATTAAAGTTTAGAGCCATTGTAACTGTATTCGTTATAATGTTAGCGGTAACCAATACCGTAGCTCAAAAAATTGCATTGACCGGAGTTGTAAAAGATGCCGCAACCGGCGATCCAATTATCGGCGCCAACATCCTTGAAAAAGGAACTTCCAACGGAACCATCACCAACTTTGATGGACAATTCACATTCACCACTGCTCCAAACGCCACACTTTTAGTAAAATATGTGGGCTATACGCCTATTGAAGTTGCAGTGGGTAACAAGACGAACCTTGTTATTCAGCTTAAAGAAGATGCGATAGCTATTAGCGAAGTAATGGTTATTGGCTATGGTACCGTAAAAAAGAACGATGCTACCGGTTCGGTTACTGCCATTAAGCCAGACAAAATTAATAAAGGACTTACAACCAATGCCCAAGACATGATGACAGGCAAAATAGCTGGTGTCAATGTTGTTTCAAATGGTGGTGCACCAGGTGCAAGTTCAACCATCCGCATACGTGGTGGTGCCTCATTAAATGCCTCCAACGACCCATTAATTGTGGTTGATGGGTTAGCACTTGACAACAAGGGAATTGGAGGAGCTCCCAATGCTTTGAGTACAATTAATCCTAATGATATTGAAAGCTTCACAGTACTTAAAGATGCCTCAGCTACTGCTATTTATGGTTCACGCGCATCAAATGGTGTAATTATTATCACTACAAAAAAAGGAGAAAAGGGCTCAAAACCACGTATTTCATACGATGGTAATGTTTCAGTAAGTTCAATCCGCAACAAATATGAAGTATTGAGTGCCGACCAATTCAGAACGTTAGTGGATAATTTATACAAAGATAAGCCCGAAATTTTAAGCAAATTAGGAAAAAGCAAAACTGATTGGCAAAATTTAATATACCAAAATGCAATTAGTCACGATCACAACATTAACATTATGGGTGGGTTTAAAAACATGCCATATCGTGCTTCAGTTGGATACACAAACCAAAATGGCATTATTAAAACCTCCAATTTTGAACGTTATACAGGCTCCATAAATTTAAGTCCAACTTTTTTCGACAATCACCTCAAAGTAAATGTCAATGCAAAAGGATTAGTTGCAAACAGCCGTTTTGTTGATGCTGGTGATGTAGTAGGTTCGGCAGTCGGTTTTGACCCAACTCAAGCAGTTACTTCAGACAGTTCCATTTACAAAGATAATTTTTCAGGCTACTATCAGTGGACTATGAAAGACAAAGGAATAGTTTATAGGAACTCCTTGGCTGGCAAAAATCCTGTTTCGACCCTCTATCAACGTTTGGATAAAGCGCAATCCAAAGATTTTATTGGCAATGTTGAATTTGATTATAAATTACATTTTTTGCCCGATTTGCGGCTACACTTAAACTTAGGTTACGAAGCCTCCGAAGGCAATCAGACCTTGTATGTTGATTCCTTATCGGGAAGCGACACGCATCATGGCAGACAAGGTTGGGAAAAGAAAACAAAATATAACAAACTACTTTCATTCTATTCGCAATATGCTAAAGAGCTCAACAAAAGCCGTTTTGATATAATGGGTGGATACGAATATCAAGAATTTTTTGATGATAAATTTAACGAATATCAAGGCTTGGAATCTGATTTATCTACTGTTTTGCCTGATGGTACAACACATATAGGTGGTTATAATTATGTTCCTGATAGCGAAATCAACAAGTACCGATTAATTTCGTTTTTCGGAAGAGCAAATTACAGTTTAAACAACAAGTATTTAGCAACAGCATCCTTTCGTGCCGATGCAACTTCACACTTTGCCGATGGTCATAAGTGGGGACTTTTCCCTGCAGCTGCATTCGCTTGGAAGCTAAGTGAAGAAGATTTCTTGAAGGACTTGAACGAAATTTCTGATCTAAAATTCAAATTGGGTTATGGTGCTACTGGACAACAAGATTTAGGAGGTAGAAATGATTATTACACGCCAGTATATCAAGTAAGTTTAACAGGAGCTGGCTATCCTATAGGAGACAACAACACTTATCTACAAACGTATAAACCAAGCCCTTATAATCCATTCATTACATGGGAAACCACCACTACCTATAACGTGGGTATTGATTATGGATTTTTCAAATCAAGACTTACAGGCTCGATAGACTACTATTATCGCGTTACTACTGATTTAATAAATGAAATAGACGCACCTGGAGGACAAAATTTCAGCAACAAGGTGTGGAGTAATATTGGTTCACTAAATAATAAAGGAATAGAATTCTCTGTAAATGGAAAAATCATTGAAAGAGAAGATTTTCGCTGGGAAGTTGGATTCAATGCTACCCATAACGAAAACAAAATTACGGAATTAACCATCAGCAATGGAAAAAACTCAATCATATCGGTTGGAGGCATATCTTCGGGAACAGGCAATAACATACAAGCCTATACAGTAGGACAACCTGCCAATATTTTCTATGTTTACCAACAAGTGTATGATGCAAACAACAAACCTATTGAAGGAGAATTTGTAGATAGAAGCGGACCCGAAGGAAATCCAGATGGAATAATAAATGACGATGATCGTTATTTTTATAAAAAACCAACTGCTGACATTATCATGGGACTTGGTTCAAAAGTGATTTACAAAGATTTTGATTTTAGTTTTTCATTGCGTGCAAGCATTGGTAATTATATGTATAATGATGTGGATGCACGTAGCGCTCAAATTGGTGTTACAAGTATCTACTCTTCTTCAGGAGATGGATTTTTGTCGAACAAACCACTATCAGTTTACGAAACAAACTTCACTAATAATGCTACTAATGCCTATTTATCAGATTATTATATTCAAAATGCGTCATTTTTGCGTTGCGACAACATATCGGTAGGTTATAGCTTTAAAAATGCATTCAAATTAATTTCTTCGGGCAGAATATATGCTACGGTTCAAAATCCGTTTGTAATTACAAAATACAAAGGATTAGATCCCGAAGTATTTGACGGCATTGATCGCAATATTTACCCACGCCCAATGATTTCATTAGTAGGAATTAGTTTGAATTTTTAACAAATAAAATCAGTTTATAATATGAAAAAAATAAATAAAAAAATATCATTTCCTGTTTTAGCTCTTCTGCTTATGATAGGTTTTAGCTCTTGTCTCGACGATTTGAATATTGCACCTGTAAATCCAAACGTGTCATCCGTTTTTTATCAGGATGAGGTATTTGCCAAGATATATTCATCGTTAGCTCTTACAGGCCAAAAAGGACCTGATGGACTTGGAGATGTAGTAGGAATTGATGAGGGGACATCAGCTTTTGTTCGATTGGTATGGAACTTAAATGAACTTACCACCGATGAAGCAATTTGCTCGTGGGGCGACCCAGGAATACCCGAAATGAATTTCAACAAATGGAGCTCATCTCACAGTAATATTAAAGGATTGTATGGACGATTTTATTTCAACATCACGCTTATTAACGAGTTTTTGACCAAAACAGAAGGCATGACCGATGCCAAAACACTCAAACAACGCGCCGAAGCTCGTTTTATGAGAGCACTCAACTATTATTATTTGATGGATATGTTTGGTAATGTTCCATTTGTAGATAAAGTTACCATTGCAGAATCGCCTAATCAAATCAAACGAGCAGACTTATTCAATTACATTATCAAAGAGTTAAGCCAGTGCGAAAATGATATGTATGAACCCGGTGAATCAAAATCATACTACCGTATCAATAAAGTTGCCAACTGGCTGTTACGTTCGCGTGCCTACCTAAATGCTGAAGTTTACACAGGCACTGCCAAATGGGACTCGGCTGCTATGTATGCCAAAAAAGTTATCGACCCAAGTTCAGGCTACTCACTCTGCCCTACTTACCGACACTTGTTTATGGCCGATAATGCAGGAATATTTGATGGTTCAACCGTAAACCAAGCACCAAACGAAATTATATTTCCGATAGCAGCCGATGGCGTTCAGACTAAAAGTTGGGGGACATCCTTATTTTTGATAGCTTCTACTCACACAGGCGACATGCCAAGCTGGGGAACAACAGAAGGATGGGCAGGCAACAGAGCTCGTAGCACCCTTGTAAAAAAGTTTTTCCCCGGTAATTTACCTAAATTTACCGACGACAATGATTTAACCACAGCCAGACTTCCTGTTTCTCTTAAAGATGCTCGAGCCTTATTTCTTAAAGGTGGAATTAAATCAAAGTTAGATCCGAGCAAAGACAGCACCTCGCTAAGAACACTTGGAATTATTTCAAATACTTTTAAAGAAGGATTTTCTGTGATTAAATACAGTAATTTGAGAGCCGATGGTGCCAAAACAAACGATATACAATTTACTGACACAGATGTGCCATTGATGCGCCAAGCAGAAGCATATTTGAATTACGCCGAAGCCCTTACCAGGGGTGCTGCTCCAATTGATAGTTACACAGCCCTCGAGGCAATAAATACGATAAGAAGACGTGCAGGCAAAACAACAGATTTAACATCACTATCAGAACAAAATATTATTGATGAATGGGCAAGAGAGTTCTTTTTTGAAGGAAGAAGACGCATGGATTTAATTCGTTTTGGACAATATGGCGGTGCTAATACAGGTTACACATGGGAATTGAAACATGAAGTGCCTGCAGGTGAGGATTTTAGTGCTGACTTTAATCTATTTCCAATTCCAGTGTCAGAAATTAACGCCAATCCAAATTTGAAGCAGAATACGGGTTATTAAAAATTCTAAAAAAGTTGCAAGAAATTTGGCTCAAAATAGAACCAAATTTCTTGTAGATTACTCAAAAAGTTCTTCAAAGTTGTATTGCAATCGTTTGCATTTAATAAATGCACATTATATGCTATTTGTCATTTTCTTTTTATCATGCAACACTAACTTTGTCAATTATAAATAAAATTCATTTTTCACTTAAAACAATTTAAAATCTAATTAAAAAAAAACAATGTCATGAAAACAAAATTTACTTATTTTATGCTTCTATTTAGCATAGTTTCTGTTTTTCAGTTTGCTTCGGCTGAAATAGCTCAGTTTAATGTAACAGTGCCTAACGATGGAGGTTCTGACAATCATCACCAAACTAACAGTTGTAGAATTGTTGGAAATTTTAACGGTTGGGATGTCGCTAATGCAATAATGTGTACCAAAGTTGATGATACACACTACACTGTTACATTGGACGAAGCCACTTTTACTGACAAAACTGTTACGTTAGCAACACTTGCATATAAATATGTTAATGGTCCGGATTGGGCTTATGTAGTAAAAACTGAGACTGGGGATGAATTACCTGACAATCTTAAATATGCAGGCACCTCACCTCAAGAAGACGTAGTAGTATATTGGGCATCGGTGTGGAAAGATGTTGTACCCATTCCTATGGATGCGACTTTAGATTTATTTGCTCCCAAAACGGTAACAGAAGCTTATGTAACTGGCAACTTCAACGATTGGAAAACACCAGGTTTTGAAGGTAAAACGGACTCAACATCAACCAAAATGACATTAGATCCTGCTCAAAGTGATGCTAATGGTAATTATTTTACTATCAAAATTCACACTAACAATGCTTATGCATTGGCATTCCAATTTACCACAGGACCAGCATGGGCATATCAGCAAAACCAAGGAAACAATTCGTATCCAGATGTATCTCAAACCTCGGCTTTATTTGATGCAGTAGGGGATGCTAATGTTGTTCCGGTAGTTGAACCACAATTAACTTTCAAAAGAATCTATCCTGGTGCTGCTGGTTTAAAAACATTAACTTTTACTACAACAATGCCTGCTAACACGACAGCGGCATACATAAGAGGGGAATTGAATGGTGGATTAGTAGGCGAATTCATAGCAGGTACAAATAACAATGATGGAACCTTTACATTTAGTGTACCCGGAGTTGATATTATGTATTACAAATACTATAATGACATGTTCGATGCAAATGTAGAATACAATGCTGACAATACAGCTGTAGCTGATAATCGTACTGCTGATGCACAAGTACAAACTGCATTTACAGACGTAGTAGCAGCTTGGATAAGCTCTGGAGTTAAAAGCCTTGATGTAAATAAATACAGAGTTTACACTTCAAACAAATCAATCGTTGTAGAAGGAGTTGTAAGTAAAGCAGAATTGTTTGATATCAGTGGTCGCAGCATTGAAAGTAAAGTTATGAGTGGCACATTCCGCACAAATGCCTTAAATGCTGGTTTATATATTGTAAAAGTGGACGGACAAACTCAAAAAGTGTCTGTAAAATAATTATATTAAAAATGATGACAAAAGCTGTTCGGGAGTTTCCGAGCAGCTTTTGTTGTTTTTTCGTTTCACGTAGATATAATGTTTCAAAAGAGCAAGTTATGAAATCGTTAAAAGTTATTGTCATTTTCATGAACATTCTTAGAATTTCTAATACTTTTGCCAATAGAATGGAAGTTTCAACATTTACAGTTAGTAATTTAAATAAACAAGTTGCTTGAAATGCAAACGTTTGCGTTAAAAAAGCGAATGCCATTATACATCATAGAGAATATAACCCCTACAATAAACTACATTTGTAAGCAATTAATTAAGCAATAAGAAGAATAAAACAATAATAATTATCACTACAAAATCAACGATATGAAAAAATTAACTTTAACTGCATTCCTTATTTTAATAACGATTGTGAGTTGGTCGCAACTAATTACAACAAATCCAATTTTTGTAACCGAAACTTACAGCGGCGAAATAGAAATTACCTATGATGCTACTAAAGGTACAGCGGGACTTAAAGACTACATAGGAACGGATGGAGTATATGCACACATTGGAGTAATTACCAATAACAGTGCAAGCAATAGCGATTGGAAGCATGCACCCGTGTGGGGCGACAATTCAGCTAAATACAAATTAACCTCACTTGGTAATAATCTATGGAAATTTATAATTACACCAAATATGACAAGTTATTTTGGTTTAACAACCGGCGAAGTAGTAAAAAAGTTTGCAATGGTTTTCCGAAATGGACTTAAAACAAAAGAAGGAAAAGACATTGGTGGAACTGACATATTCGTTTCACTTTACTCAGCAGGATTAAATGTAGCATTTACCAATCCAACTATTAATCAAAGCATTAGCATAGGTTCAACAATTGATTTCAGTGTAAGTTCTTCTATTTCGGCAGATATAGAGTTATTTATGAACGGAAACAGCATAAAAACAGCTAATACTGCTACAACATTGACACATTCACAACTTTTTGATAGAGCGGGTGATTATATTTTTATTGCAGCTGCTACACAAAATAATGTAACTGTATATGATACTGTTAATATCAATGTACCCGAGGCGGTTACGAATCAAGTACGCCCATCAGGCCTTACTACTGGCATTAACTACATTGATAATTCTACTGTTACCTTGGTGCTCCACGCCCCTAACAAATCGAATGTGTTTTTGATTGGCGATTTCAACGATTGGTCGCAACTAAATGCATACCAATTGAAAAAAGATGGTGAATATTGGTGGATTACTCTAACGGGATTAACGCCTGGCAAACTATATGGTTTTCAGTATTTAGTAGATGGCTCCACACGCATTAGCGATCCTTATACCGAAATGGTTTTAGACCCTTGGAATGACAAATGGGTTAACGAGAAAACACTTATATATCCGAACCTGAAAGCCTATCCCGATGGAAAAACAGATGGCGTTGCTGCCACTTTTCAAACTGCAAAACCATCATACAATTGGGAAGTTTCTAATTTCGTGATGCCCTCTCGCGAAAACATGATTATATACGAGTTGTTGCTACGCGATTTCACGCCCGAAAAATCCTTGGAAGCTGCTATTTCAAAATTAGATTACCTCAAAAACTTAGGTATTACTGCCATTGAGCTCATGCCCATTCAAGAGTTTGATGGTAATAACAGTTGGGGCTACAACCCGAATCATTATTTTGCACCCGACAAAGCTTATGGAACAGCCGACATGTACAAAAAATTTATTGACGAGAGCCATAAACGAGGTATCGCTGTATTTTTAGACATTGTACTCAACCATGCTAGTGGACTAAGTCCATTTGCTAAACTTTTTTACGATAACGTAAACTACAAACCCACTGCTGCTAATCCTTGGATGAATGAGAATGCAACCCATCCATACAGCGTATTAAACGACTTTAATCATGCTTACAGTGGTACTAAAGAGCACTTTAAACGCATGGTTCAATACTGGATAAACGAATATAAAATAGATGGATATCGCCTTGATTTAACAAAAGGATTAACTCAACACGTAACTTTAGGCGAACCAAACGTGTCGGCATACGACCAATCGCGTATTGATAATATAACGGCTTATTATAATGCTGCAAAAGCAGTGAAACCGGATGTTATGTTCATTCTGGAACATTTCTGTGAGTATAGCGAAGAGTCTGCTTTGGCTAACAAAGGCATGTATTTGTGGCGTAAAGTGAATGATGCATTTTCTCAATCGGCTATGGGCATCCAGAGCAATAGTGACTTTGGTGGCATGATATCCTCACCTCGTCAGTGGGTTGGTTATGCTGAAAGTCATGATGAAGAGCGTAATTTTTACAAAGCTGCACTATATGGTGATGGTTCCATAAAAACCGACTCGTTAGTTCGTATTGCCCGTGTTCCTCTAAACATTGCTTTCACAACACTGCTTCCCGGTCCTAAAATGCTTTGGGAATTTCAGGAAATGGGCTACGATAAATCCATCAATTCAAATGGTGGGCGAACAAACGAAAAATCGTCGGCATGGGGTTATTTAAACTTATCACATCGCAAAGCTGCTTACGACGCCTCTTCAAAAATAATTACACTTCGCAAAATGTATCCAACCGCATTTACACAAGGAACATTTTCAACGCAAGTAGGTTCGTCCGATTGGTCAGCCGGCAAACGTATAGCACTTACACATAGCGATTTGAACATGGTGGTGTTGGGAAATTTTCAAAACACAAGCGCATTAGCATATCCAAATTTCCCTAAAACCGGACTATGGTACAATCTCTTTACAGGCGCTTCGGTTAACATAAGCAATACGAACAATCCAATGGCAATGCAAGCAGGTGATTTGATGATATTTACCGATCGTCAAATTCAATTTACCAATAAAATAAAAAACATTTCGGATACAAATAATGCTAAAGTTTTCCCTACAGTAACACGTGGAAAATTAATAATTTCTGGCACAACAGGAAACAATACTATTGAAATGTATAACTTGCAAGGAGAAATTGTTTTGAAAAGACAAAATGCTTCCCATATTGACATTTCCAATTTTAATTCAGGGATTTACTTTGTTCAGGTTTCCGACAGCGAAGGTACTAACTTTCAAAAAATTGTGAAACAATAATTAAACTCAAATTTTAAATTTTAAAGGCTGCTAATCATACGATTAGCAGCCTTTTTTGTTCGTTTATGGGGTTTGAATTATAATTTCTTTTCGCCTCTTGTTTTAGGTTTACCATATTTTATACGCATAGCTTCGGGACGTCTTATTTTTTGGTTTACTTTTTTGTTTTTATCTTTTTTCTCGTGAAAGGCAGGTCCACTTTCTACGGGTTTCGGGAGGTTAGGCAAGGCGTTTTTCATCACAATTTTGGGTAATTCATCGTCGGTAAGCAAAGCGGAAATTTCCACTTCATCGGGCATTTTCATTAGCCCAACTTTGCACTGCATCAATGCTTCAATGGAGGTCAGCATTTCTTTATCATTTTTGGTTACAAAAGCAATTGCAACGCCTTTTTTGTCTGCGCGCCCGGTTCGTCCAATGCGGTGCATGTAATTTTCGGGAATTTCAGGAATATCAAAATTTATTACATGGCTGATATCGTCAAAATCGAGACCACGAGCCACTAAATCGGTTGCGATGAGCACCCGAAGTTCGTTGGCATTGAAAGCACGAAACGACTCCAAACGAAAGTTTTGCGATTTGTTGGAGTGTATAATCCCAACCTGATTGGGAAACAAAACGGAAATTTTTTCGTACACGTCATCTGCAAGTTTTTTGGTGGAAACAAAAACAAGCACTTTAGAAAGCTCTGCGTGAGCTTGCAAAAGGAACTTAAGGAGATTTATTTTCGTATTGAAATTAGGAACTTTGATGGCAGCTTGTTTTATGTTAACAAGTGGCGTACCTGTTCGTGCAGCTTCAATTTCTAAAGGGTCAGTAAAAAAATCAGCAATGAAAAGTTTCAATTCATCAGTAATGGTGGCCGAAAACATCAAATTTTGTCTTTTGGCAGGTAATAAATCGATTATACGAATAAGCTGAGGGCGAAACCCTAAGTTGAGCATTTCATCTACCTCGTCGATTATAAAACGTTTGATGAGCCTTAGTTTAAGAGAACCATTAAGCGCAAAATCGAGCAAACGTCCAGGCGTAGCCACCAGAATATCAATACCTTTGAGTATTAGAGGCGTTTGCTGAATCATATTTACACCACCAAACACACCTGCCACTCGCACATTCATATACTTGGTAAGCTGTTCAACATCATCCACTACTTGCAGCACCAACTCACGCGTAGGGACAACAATAAGTACCGTTGGCGCTTTTTCTTTCGAGAACTTCCATTGCCGCAGGCAAGGTAACAAATACGCTATGGTTTTGCCGGTACCCGTTTGTGCAACCCCTACCACATCGCGACCCGACATGATAACCGGAAAAGCTTTTTCCTGAATGGTAGTAGGTACTGTAATATGTAAGTCGCTCAAAGCATTGAGCATGGATGTAGTAATATTAAAATCGGAAAACTGCATAGCTATTGTATTGAAATATAAAAATCTGACTACAAAAGTACACTAAATGTTGCATGAAAAAAAATCAGACAAGCTATTAAAAAAGCATTTAATTTGACATGAAACGATTTTTGCAAACATATTATCGTGTATATTTGTTGAAAATTAGTGCTATTCTCAACTAATTATTTTCTCAGATAACGAAGTTTAAAAGTAAAATAAAACAATAATCAACAACGATGAAAAAGCACTTTCTTATAGCCATTATAGTTACATTACAAATATTATCATTGCAGGGAGCGATACCTGCAGGGTATTATCATTATGCACATAATAAAGCAAAAGCACATTTAAAATCAGCCTTAAAAGATATTTCATCGCCACTTCACGAATTAGAATATGGCAGTGGCCCAGGTTTTACGTGGGAGGGATTTTATAAAACCGACCGTAATAGCGACTCCACCGTGATAGACATGTATTCCAACATTGTTCGTAAGCAAAGCAGTTATACGGCAGTAGATGGTATGCACATAGAACATTCGTTACCCAAAAGTTGGTGGGGCGCCTACGAAAATGCCGCCTACAAAGACCTTTTCCACCTTTATCCCGCCGATGCTACCACAAACATTACCAAGAGCAACCTGCCACTTGGCGAAGTAGCGGGTGTGCCGGCTTTGTTAGAAAACGGTCGCACGAAGATAGGCAAAAATGGCTTTGGAACAAGCTATACTGACAATTGCTTTGAACCAGCGGATGAATTTAAAGGCGATTTTGCGCGTTCATATTTTTACATTTCTACTATCTACGAAGATTTTGCTTCGCTATGGCAATCGCCCATGATGAACAACAACACCTATCCTGTTTGGAAGCCTTGGGCAATCGAATTGTTGAAAAAATGGCACCAGCAAGATCCGGTTAGTGCTAAAGAATTAAAACGCAACGAAACCATTTACAGTATTCAAAATAATAGAAACCCTTTTATCGACTATCCCGATTTGGTAAATTATATCTGGGGAAGCGACACAACAAAAAATTTTCCTTTTCCAAACGAAACAGAAGCTTTCTTAACGCAGCCTCGTCGTGGAATAATGGTTGATTTTGGCATTATTCTCACCAATGATAGCCGCAACATATCTTTGCACGTAGAAGGATTTAACCTCCATGGAGCAGCTTCGCTGACTATTAAAAATAGTTCGCCGGCTCTGAACGTATCCCAAAGCTCGCTAACCGAAAGCAATATACTGAATGGTATTGACATTTTATTGACATACACACCCACAGTCGAAGGAAGTGTGCGCGATACCCTAATCATTTCAGGTGGTGGGCTGGCAGAAAATTTCAACTTACCCATTAAAGCAAACGCCACCAACGATTTCATCACCTTAGAACCAATCCATACCACCTCAACGAGTGGTATATTGCAATGGATGACCCACCCAGAAGCCACCGATTACTCTCTTCGACTATACAAAAACGAACAAACAGCAGGCGATGTATTGATTTCGGCTTACGTAGAAGGTTCGAGCTGGAACAAAGCAGTAGAACTTTACAACGGCACAGGCAAAACGATTGATTTATCGAAATATGCTTTGCGAAAACAGTCCAACGGTGATGGCGCTTTTGGAACTTTGCTCCCATTGAGCGGGCTACTCCTCGACAAACATACCTTCACCGTGGTGCATAAAAGTGCTAATGCGGCTGTTTTACTTGCCAAAGCAAACTTACTCACCGACACTTTGCTGCAAATAAATGGCAACGATGCTATTGCTCTGACGCGTGGTGGACTTATCATCGACATGGTGGGCGAAGCCAATGCTGGTGCCGACAAAGTGTGGGGACTTGACGTTTCATTGCAACGCAAATCAACCATTACCCACCCTTTTTCAGTTTTTAATCCAAACGATTGGAACTCATTGCCAGGCGATTCGGTTGCTTTTATAGGAAATCACACGATTAATTTCACTATCGACCCGCCCGAAACAATCGTCGAAATAAATACGGGTAATGTGAACTTTTATGAAGCTAAAAACTTACAGCCCAACACACGATACACATACTCAGTTAGCGCCATTACATCAGCAAACAAAGTGGAAGCGCTCAACACCATGCAATTGAAAACAAGCACATTAAGCCCTCCAATACCCATGGGTGGCGCACAAATAACCGACACAAGTTTTGTAGCTAACTGGGAATCTGACCTCTATGCTACGAGCTATCTGCTGCAAGTTTTTCGCATATCAGGACAAGCCGACACAACAATTCAAGAGCCATTTAACACGGTAGGTTCCAACGGTAAGCCATTACCAGCCAATTGGACAGGCACGGCAAGTGGCAACTATACATCAGCAACGAGTTCGGGACTTGCATCACCTTCTATTGCGCTTAAAAACGATGGCGAATGGCTAACAACACCACCATATACCGCTCCTATTTCTAAACTTACTTTTATGTACAAATATGCCTCTTCAGCTCCCAATTCGAGCTTATTACTCGAAGGATTAAGTGAAAATGCGTGGCAAACAATCAGTACATTTCCATACAAAAACACATCAAAAAACTATCCTGTAATTAATTTTAATACCAACCAACTATTCAAACAAATACGGTTCACCTACAACAAATCTTCTGGAAATTTGGCTCTTGATGATATAGGCATAACGTACGGAAAATCTGACACCACATACCTTGCAAAAGACCTTGAAATTAATATTAACTTCGCTCTGGTAACTAATTTAGAACCTGCCACCGAATACCAATACCAAATTAAGTCAAAAAACGGAACTTCTGTTTCGGATTATTCGGATGCCGTCAAGGTGAAAACAAATTTTGCTACTGCACTACATCCAACAAGTTTAAAAACTCCATATATATTTATAAATCATGGTATTATATACATAGAATCCTGGAGCAATAACACACAAATTTCTATATACGATATGCGAGGGAGCTGTATTTTCAACAAAAACACCCAAGAGCAATCATCAATAAACATTCCATACACTCGACATGGCGTTTTTATATTGAAAATTCAAAACCAAACAGTTTTTTTGACAAAAAAGTTAGCCTATTAAGTTATAGAAATAAAAAAATAAAAAATTCAACCTAATCCTTTCAGCAAAATTTCGTAACTTTGAGGCATACCAAGTTTCATTTAATGGTTTTTTAAGTATGTCATTGTCTCAAAAATTATCTTTTTTATTTTTTATTGTACTAATATGCTTTGGTACAAAAATGCCATTGTATGCCAACCCAGTAAACCTACATGATTCCGTTGCCACCCAATACGCACCCATACAACCAATCTCTCCACTTTGCGATTCCATTTTGAACTATGGTAAAATGTATTTAGGAACTCGCTATCGTTCAGGCTCGCAAGGACCGAATGGCTTCGATTGTTCTGGATTCACCTCATACATCTTCAACAAATTTGGCTTCAATTTGAAACATTCATCGGCGGCTCAATCCGAACAATTTCCTCACATAAACAAAGACGACATTCAACCAGGCGATTTGGTTTTTTTCAACGGACACCGCAGAGGTAGTCGGGTTGGTCATGTTGGAGTTGTAGTAGCGAAGCATGACAGTGGAGCTTTCGATTTTATGCATGCTGCCTTCAGCGGAGGAATTATTGTTTCAAATTCGGAGGAAGCCTATTACAAACGCCGCTATCTGAAAGCTGGTCGCGTACTAAACGACCTGTACTCGCAAACATCAATCCCCACAACAGAAAGCAACGAGCAGGAAACCCACAATGCAACCCCCAACGAAGAAAAAATAGTTAGCCCAACCACCCAACAAGAGAAACGAGCTGTAAAAAAGAAAATTCCTGCAAAATATCACTTTGTAAAATCGGGAGAAACGCTTACAGAAATTGCTGCTAATTATGGATTAACAGTGAAAGAATTAAAACACAAAAATAATTTAAAAAACGACTTTTTAATGCTTAAGCAGCAATTAAAAGTAAAAGATGAGCAAACCAAAACAGAGTACCAAACTATTTCAACTTCCGAAAAGTTACCAGCAGATAGTCTTAATCTGAAATCAATAGCACAACAAACAACAGCAACAACACCAACTTCGACAACTGACATAGCAGCACAGGCATTCTACGAAGTGCAAAAAGGAGAAACTTTGTATGGTTTATCCAAAAGGTTTCATTGCACCGTAGAAGAGTTAAAACAAATCAATAATTTACAAGAAAAAAAATTGCAAGCAGGTCAAAAAATTAAATTGCCATCCATCAATCAACAGTCCGAATTGCATACAACTTCACAACCAAACCAAGATAAACATATAATAAAAGCCTCAAAATCAAACACACATATCATCAAAAAAGGAGAAACTCTGTCGGATATTGCCGAGAAATACAATTGCTCGGTAAACCAACTTAAAAAATGGAATCTCAAAAGATCCAATCGCATTGACGCAGGCGAAAAATTAATCATAAACAAATAAAAAAAGAATAGAATGACCAAAATCATATTTACTCAGAAAATATAAGTTTCTAAAAAAGCTTATTAATTCAGAAAAAAGTATTATATTTGCGCGCTCAAATAATGAGCATAAACCAAGGAAGTATTAACTAATCTAAGGAGGAAACAAGCAATAGCTAAACAATTAATTATCAGGTCTCATAAGGGTCGCGAAAAAGAGCAACCCAATAGAATTAATGAGAAAATAAAGGGACTAAAAGAAGTACGTTTGGTAGGCGACAACGTAGAACAAGGTATTTATCCCTTTGAAGAAGCCATGCTTATAGCGGATGGATTGGAATTAGATTTGGTCGAGATATCACCTTCGGCAGTTCCACCTGTATGTAAAGTTGTTGATTATCAAAAGTTTTTGTACCAACAAAAAAAGCGTGAGAAAGAGCAAAAAGCAAAAACAGCCAAAGTTATCCTCAAAGAAATTAGATTTGGTCCTCAAACAGATGATCACGACTATAATTTTAAATTAAAACACGCCGTAGAATTCCTAAAAGAAGGTTGCAAAGTGAAAGCTTATGTATTTTTTAAAGGTCGTTCTATCTTGTTTAAAGAACAAGGTGAAATGCTTTTGGCTAAGTTTGCCACAGATTTGGAAGATTATGCCAAAGTAGATCAATTACCATTGTTAGAGGGGAAACGTATGATTATCATGTTTTCGCCCAAAAAAGTAAAGTAAATTTTTTATCAATTAAATAAATCAAAAATGCCAAAAATGAAAACTAACTCCGGTGCTAAAAAAAGGTTTACCCTTACCGGAACAGGAAAAATTAAAAGAAAACATGCCTTTAAAAGTCACATTCTGACTAAAAAAACTACCAAGCAAAAACGTAACCTCACACATTCAGCTCTTGTTAAAAAAACAGACTTGACAAACGTGAAGGAAATGCTTTGTTTAAAGTAGTAGTCGGTTTATAACCATTAATTATCATTTTTTCTAACTTAAAAAATCAGAATGCTTTAGCCCAAAGTTCGTAACAATAAAAAACGACGCTAACATTCAAAAATCATTTTTAATTATGCCAAGATCAGTAAATCACGTTGCTTCACGTAAAAGAAGAAAAAGAATTTTAAGCCTCACAAGAGGTTATTACGGTGGTCGCCGCAATGTGTGGACAGTAGCCAAAAACACCTGGGAAAAAGGTTTGCAATATGCATACCGCGATAGAAAAGCAAAAAAACGCAACTTTAGAGGTTTGTGGATTCAGCGTATCAATGCTGCCGCTCGTCTCGAAGGCTTATCGTATTCAAAACTAATGGGTGCCCTACACAAAGCTGGTATCGAAATGAATCGCAAAGTATTAGCTGACCTGGCTATGAACCACCCCGAAGCATTCAGCGCCATTGTAGCTAAAGCTAAAAACGCTTAATACAAATTTTAACAAAATAAATAAGCGCATCGAACACATTTCGATGCGCTTATTTATTTAATAGGTATCCCACAAAAAAAAGTATTACCTTTGCATACTTAAAACAGTAAGCCGGTTTGTCGCTACGCAATTTGCGCAGAGGAAAGTCCGGGCAACACAGAGCACCATACTTCCTAACGGGAAGCTGTTTGCGAAAGCAGCGTAGCGTAACAGAAAATAACCGTCCCAACTTGTTGAGATAAGGGTGAAAAGGTGAGGTAAGAGCTTACCGGTATTGTTGGCAACAACAGTAGCCGTACGCCGTATGGGTTGCAAGATCATGTATACCAGCGCATGTAGGATGGCTCGTCCGATGCTGGGGGGTAGATTGCTACAGATGTAAGGTAACTTGCATCGCAGATAAATGACAAACGCTTTGTGTAAACAAAGTACAAAACCCGGCTTATAGGCTTACTGTTTTTTTTTATACTTTTCACAATAACTCTCAACTTGGGGTCCATGAAAATAATTAATTTTTTGAGCCACGACATTTGGCGCATCACCGAGCATGAATTATCAAAAACACGATGGTTCGTTTATAGATTTGTGAAAATTATGGTGTTAGCCACGCGTGCATTTATCAACGATAGGCTTAGCGAAAAAGCCTCTGCCCTCACCTATTCAATTTTATTTGCCATTGTACCCATCATTGCACTTATAGTAGCCATTGGTCGAGGTTTTGGTGTAGAGAGCTTAATCGAAGAATCGTTAAAACAAAGCTTTATAGCACAAGCTGACATGATTCCAACCATAATGGGATTTGTAAAACGCTATTTAGAAACAACCCAGGGTGGTGTTTTTATAGGTGTTGGACTAATCGTTTTGTTAGTGTCTGTTATGAACTTCTTCATCCAAGTGGAATTATCGTTTAACAGTATATGGCAAGTCAAAAAATCGCGCTCTATCATAAATCGTTTCACCCTATACTTCTCCGCTTTATTTATCATTCCATTTTTCATCGTTTTATCATCTGGCTTATCCATCTATATCAATACTACCCTCGAAAATTCCATTTTTTACAATATCGTAAGTCCTTTGGTTGGTTTCAGCGTTAAATTTTCACCGTTTGCTGTTAATTGGATAATTTTTTCCATCACCTACTTAGTGATTCCAAATACCAAAGTAAACTTCAAAGATGCTACCATAGCAGGCATTTTAGCTGGCACAGCTTTTCAGGTTTTTCAGATGTTTTACATTGGAGGTCAAGTTTATTTGTCGCGATACAATGTAGTTTATGGAAGTTTTGCAGCTGTACCATTGCTGTTACTGTGGATGCAAATTTCATGTCTGATTATTTTGCTTGGCGCTGAGATAGCCTATGCTTCTCAAAATATTAAAAACTTTGAATACGAAAGCGACTCAAAAAATATCAGCATTCGCTACAAAAATTTTCTCACACTTTTTATATCTTGGTTAGTTGTAAAGCAATTTGAAAAGCAAGCACCTGCACTAAGCTCCACCCAAATGGCAAATGAGTACCGAATCCCAATCCGGTTGGTGAATCAGATACTAACCAATTTAGTGGATGCTCAAGTATTAGTGGAAGTTAGTAATGAAGCAAACAGGACTAAAACCTACCAGCCAAAGATTGACATTAACCAACTAACAATCAGTTTATTATACGAAAGAATAAATTCTCATGGAGCTGAGAATTTTTTAGTTAACAAAAATGAGATATTAGATACATTTTGGAAAAAAACACAATTAGTTAGCAATTTATCAATCCCGACAAACCCCACTTCACTCATAAAAGACATTTAAATTTCAAAATTTGTAAGATAAAAATCATTAGTGATGATCGTTGGAGAAAAGAATAAGGGCAATGCCCAAAATAATCAATAATATCTGAATCACAGATTCTTTCGGTTTCGTTTCTTTGTGCATTTCTGGAATTAAATCGGCCATGGCAATATACAAAAAGCTGGCTGCAGCCACCACAATAACATAGGGAATGATGCCCTGCATAAACTCTAACAAAAAGAAAGCACAAACTCCTGAAACAATTGCCGAGCTGCCCGACAACATATTCATTATTAAAGCTTTTCGCCGTGAATATCCGCTTTTGATTAATATGGCAAAATCGCCAAGTTCTTGTGGTATTTCGTGAAGTAAAACCGAAATTGTAACAAACAAACCCAATGCGGGCGATGTAAGAAAAGCAGCTGCAATCACGACGCCATCGATGGCATTGTGTATGCTATCACCAATAATAATCATCGAGCCAGCAGTATGGTTTTGTCGCTCACAGTTTTCGTCGTGACAACTTCGCCATAAGATAATTTTTTCCAACAAAAAAAACAACATAATGCCAGCTAACAGCCAGATTACGAGCTCATGAATATCCAAACTTTCGGCTGCTTCGGGTATAAGTCCCAAAATGGCAGAACCCAATAAGGTGCCACCCGCTAAATTTAAAAGATAGTTGGAAACTTTACTGAGCCACTTATTACTTAGTAACAACAACGAGCTACTTAATAGAACGCTACCTATACTGGCTGCCACAAGTGCTAAAATTGTAAATAAAAAGGTTTGCATGAGTATGAAAAAACTAAATTAATTGACAAATTAATAGACATAATGAAAAAGATTGCAAAGGTAGCAAATAAATAAAGATTAAAAAATACTATATTTGCATGCCCTAAAAAAAACAGCATTATCTATATAACTCGTCATATATTCATTTTGATAAAATTTAAGAACAATCAAATTTTTAAGTCTGAGTATGTACGCGATTCTGCCATACTGCTTACATCCAATGTTGTATCGCAAAGCATAGGACTTCTTGTATATCCATTTTTAACGCGAATATATGCAGCTTCCGACTTCGGTCTGATCAATCTGTTTATGAGTATTGGAGGCATTGTTTCTATTTTCGCCACAGCCGATTATCACAATGCCATCGTATTGCCTGATAACGATAAAAAAGCCGTTGCAACTTTTCAACTTGGCTTCCTGATTAGTGCTGTTGTGTTCGTAGCCACCCTAATTGCGTCCTTATTTGGAGTACATATTGCTGCACTTTTTTCGACACCTGCTCTCGCCGATTTTCTTTTTTTTATGCCCTTTTATGTCTGGTTTTTAGCACTTTGGAATTTATACAACTATTGGTATTTACGTACTAAAAACTACACACAAATTGCCCTGTATTCTATTTCACAAAGCGTAAGTGCATCGGCAATAAAAATAGGTTTCGGGATTGGTGGATTTTTGCATTGGGGGTTGCTGGTGGGTACCATTTTAGGTCAATTAACCGCCACGCTTGGAAGCATAATCCCCAAATTCAAAAAAAATGGGCAACAATTGCTTCAAGTTGACAGGTTAGAAATAAAGGAAGTAGCTCAAACCTATTCCAATTTTCCAAAGTTCTCACTGATACGAAGTATAGTTGTTAATTTGAGTGGTAATTTACCCATTTTATTGCTCACACCTTATTTTTTATTGAGCGACATCGGATTTTTTGGTATGGCGTTAGTGCTTGCTTTACGCCCTATCAACATGATATCATCAGCCTTATATCAATCGCTCTATCCAAAATTAAATACCAAATACATAGCTGGTGAGCACATCATGCCTTTCTTTAAAAAATTCACAACACGCTCATTATTAATTATTTTTCCTTCCTTTTTGGTACTTTACTTTCTTTTGCCGCAACTTACTGGTTTTATTCTTGGTGCTAAATGGGAATATACAGGTAAGCTTATTCAGCTTATGTTACCCTGGTTGTTGTTAAATATATCTATAAACTCGTTAGCCTTTATGCCCGATATTTTTGGAAAACAAAAAATAGAATTATGGTTTGAAATTGCCGCTATTATAGTGAACTTTTGTGCATTGATTGTTGGAATTTACACTCTAAATTTCTATGGTTGCATAGCTCTATTTAGTGCAACAAGCTCATTCGTGATTGTAGCACGTGGGTTGTGGTTTTATTCATTCATAAGGATTTATGAAAAAAGCCTCTAATTAATTTTACGAATTATCCGAGCGGGGTTTCCTGCCAACAGCTGATTTCCTTCTGGAAAAGATTTTGTAACAACAGCACCAGCGGCAACTATAGTGTGTGCACCCAAAACCACACCGGCCAATACGATACAACCCGTTGCTAACCAACAGTTATCACCTATTTTAATAGGTTCCGAATAGGTGTATTTTTCAAAATCATCTTCTTGATGATTCATGCTGATAAGAGATACGCGAGGACCAAAATATACTTTTTGCCCCAATTCGATACCATTTCGAGCATCAATATAACTGCCTATGGAATAACCTGGAGTTTCTGCACACCCATTCACTATATTTTCAGGGCAAATTACTTTGGATGTAAAATGAACAGGCCAAGGAGCATGGCGCTCAATACCTAAGATTTTTTGAGAGAAAACATAGATAAATAGATGTCTGTTTACGATTGCTTTATCCTTCAATTGAGGATAAAGTAACAGAATAAACCCACTAAAAATTTTACGAAGTATTTTTTTCATAGTCAAATTTGCGTACGTTTAAATATGTATTTTTGAATGAAATACCAAAGCAATTTGAAACTATCCTGTTTTGTCCATAACCATTCACCATTGAGTGTAACATAGCGCCCTTTGATGCCATTTTTGAACAAAAACACAGAATTGGTAGTGGTAGTGGATGGTGCTAACATTTCCATATCAAAGGTTTGTATTTCTTTTGAACGCAAGTAGCTGAGCAACTCTGAGTACATAAAAAAGCTGGCAGCATTTTCGAGAGCCTTTTTACTTGTTGCCGCATAGAGCAGCCCTGCATGAACTTTGTTTGCATGAATGAGAATGGTGGCAATGCGAAAGCCTGCCTGTTGCACAAAAAATAACTGAAAGTTGTTGCTTGCAAGTAAACGTTGCAACATGTTAAAGTCAAAAGGCTTTTCGACTTGTTTCATACTACGCATCTCATCGTACAAAGTCAAAAAATCATGAATATCTGTTGGATGTACCTGATCAACGGGTTCAAAAATCAAATCAAAAGCCTGAGCTTTCTTAATATTTCGCTTCCAGTTGGAATTAAAATTAATATCTTGCTGCAGGTCGATATAACTTGAAAGTTGCACCGAAAACAAACCTACAGGTCGCAAAAAACCAGCTTGCCGCAGCCCAATCTCATAAGCAGTTTCGTAAGGTCGGTGATTATTAATCACAACCAAATGATAGCCTAAGGTTGCGAATGCCTCGTAAAAAGATTTAATAAGCTTAGAATTTACATCCCCTACAAAGCACTCTCCCTCAATGAGTAAAGTCCTTAAACCAAATTTATTCTTACTATGCGCTACACAAGCTATGTGAGGCGCGTCCACATCGTCCAACACAAAAAGCAATTTCTGCCAATCACCTTTGGTTTGAGCATCTACCCACGCTTCTGTCTGGGAAAAATGCCGCTGAGGAAAATTCTTCACTGTGTCGAAAAAAAACTGTCTATCTACAAGTTGCATATCGTATTGGAAAGAAAAAACTAAATTTAAATATTTTTCAGCAAATACAAAAGTCTAAACACAAATGAATTATATTTTCGAACTCGAAAATAGGGAACCTGTGAAGTGCCAAAATGACGAAAGGAATTCTCGACACTTTCAATCATACTACCCTCAAAATCAAAAATCTGTGTTTTGTCTTTTAAAAATTTAATTGCCTCCCATACCACCAAAGCAGAACCACCCGAAGCCTTCAAATCAGGGTTAATAGTAGATATTAAATTATAAGCTACATGCTCATCCCACACAAGAAACAAAGCTGCATGTAAGGTATTCGCATCATCATAGCAAGCCAATACTGCCGATTGGCCACGCTCCGTGCTGGCACGATAAAGAGCTAAAAAGGTACTTTCGGAATAAGAAATTTTCTTTCCTAATTTGGCTAAATTTTCTTTCGTAATTTTATAAAAATCCTCGCCCGAAAGGGTATGTGTGCATGTAAGTTTATTAATACTTTTTTTTATGAGATTACGTTTGTCGTAGTTAAATTCCTCGAAACATTTATCCGTATCAAGAATATTTTTTATTTGATACGTGTAACGAGTTGTTTGCTTAAAGCCACGCCAATAAAAGGGTAACCAGTTGCTAAAACTGTGGTGAAAATTTTGATCAAAATAAGAAAATTTGACACTTTCAAACTGTTTCAGCAAATTCGTAATTACTTTGTTGTCAAAACTTATCACTTTATTATCAGACAAATTATCAGGTCTATTTATCCAAATACCATTGTACTGGGTGAGTTGCGGTTGGATAATAAGCTTAAAACCCCATTTTTCAAAAACCTGAAATACCCAAACTCCTAAAATTTGATTCTTCTTAGTGAAAAGTAACACGTTCCACTTGAATTTTGGACACACCGCATCCATCCACCATGGCTGAATAAACAAAGGCACTTGACTGTTTTGAGAACAAAATTCGCGATACAATGAAATGTTATTGGAATACATAACAGCAAAAAATCAATAGGGTTAATTAGAATGTGTTGCTTTATTTTAACAACAAAAGTAGTTTTTTTTCTCCTAAAAAAAAATTCTAACTAAAATTCTATCCAAAATTGCCATCTCTACATTGCATTTTAGCAAATTTAGCTTACCTTTGTACAACAAATAATCAAAAGAATTAACACTTCACCACCTACGGGTTAAAATTTTTCATACAACTCTGAATATGAATTTATTAGATCAAATTATGGCACGTGCCATTGCCAACCCACAACGTATTGTATTGCCCGAAGGCACTGAAATACGAACCTTAAAAGCTGCCAACATTATTCTACAAAAAAAAGCTGCCAAACTTATTTTGGTAGGTAACGAAAAGGATATTGAAAAAATTGCCTTGGAAAACGATTTAAAATACATCCATGAAGCAACAATTATCAATCCCGAAACGGATGAAAAAATGGCTACGTATGCCGACCTGCTTTTCGAACTTCGGCGCAGCAAAGGTTTAACGCTCGATGCGGCTAAAAATTTAGCAAAGGACCCGTTATACTTAGCTTGTTTGATGATAAAAAATGGCGATGCCGATGGTGAACTTGCCGGAGCTCAAAACACAACAGGGAATGTATTACGCCCAGCTTTTCAAATAATAAAAACAAAACCAGGCATAAGTGTCGTTTCAGGGGCTATACTCATGTTTACACCTACCAAGCAATATGGTGAGGATGGTTTGTTAGTTTTTGCCGATTGCGCTGTTAATCCGAACCCTACCGCTCAGGAATTAGCCGAAATAGCTATTTCTACAGCCCTAACAACCAAAGCCGTAGCCGGTTTTGAGGCTCGTGTAGCTATGTTGAGTTTTTCGACAAAAGGAAGCGCCAAACACGAATTAGTGGATAAAGTGGTAGAAGCAACACGATTGGCACGTATCATGAATCCGGATTTACAAATAGAAGGCGAATTACAAGCCGATGCAGCTTTAGTGCCTGCTGTGGGTCAAAGCAAAGCCCCAGGAAGCACCATTGCCGGTCATGCCAACGTATTGGTATTTCCAGACTTGCAAGCAGGCAACATTGGATATAAAATGGTTGAGCGTTTTTCGGGATCACAAGCTGTAGGTCCTATTTTACAAGGAATTGCAGCACCAATCAACGACTTATCGCGTGGCTGTTCGGTGGACGACATCGTACGCATGATAACCATCACTGCCAATCAAGCAATGAAATAGCAGCAAAGAAACGAATAATTAAAAAAAGCGAATAAAAGACAAAATATGGCAGACGAAATTATTGAAGCTATTGAGCGCTACGGCTTAAGTAAGCGAAGTAGAAACCGAACACTCTTCTCGCGCATTGGTGTAGTAGGTTGCGGCAAAGAAGGCAGCTTTATTGCAGCTACCGTAGCATTAAAAGGTATTGAAGTGGTTTTTTATGAACCATGCAGCGAAACCATCGACAATGCTTTTGAGCGCATTGAAAAGAAACTCAACAAAAAAATTGAAAACTGGGGACTCACCGAGAATGAGAAAAAAGCAGTGATGTCGCGTATTCAGGGTACTTCTGATTTTCAAAAATTTGAATCGTGCGACTTCGTAATCGAAGCCATACGATACGAGAGCAACACGGGCGAGCGTCGCGTACAGCAGCGTAAAGATGTATTCAAACAATTGGAAGCAGTACTCAGCGAAAAAGCAATTATAGCCTCTAATGTAGCAACGGTAGTAGTTACCGAATTGGCTTCGGAGCTTAAAAATCAGGAACGTTGCATTGGACTTCATTTTTTGACTAATGTTCCCGATTCCAACATTATCGAAGTAGTACGTGGCTTAAACACATCCGATCAAACTTACGAAAAAGTGTGTCAGTTTGCCAAAGCATTATCGCAGGAATATGTTTCGGTAGCCGAATCATCAGGTTTGATAAGCATTCGCATGTTTTTGATACAGCTCAACGAAGCTTGCGGCATACTCATGGAAGGTATTGCCTCTGTTGAGTCTATCGATCGTGTATTGATGGTTGGTTTTGGCCACCGCCAAGGAGTTTTTCGCACTGCCGACCAAATGGGCATTGAAAAAATTGTGAAATTGTTAGACAATTTGTATGATGAATATGGCAATATAAAATACAAGCCATCGCCCATACTTTTACGTTTGTTTCGTGCTCGTCATTATGGAGTGAACACAGGTAAGGGATTTTATAACTACGACGCGTTGGGTAACGTAATCAAATAAAAAAGCATAAGAAAAATGAATATATTAGTATTAAACTGCGGCAGCTCATCGGTAAAATACAAACTGATTAATATGGATACCAACGAAGAGCTTGGCTCGGGCGGTGTGGAAAAAATTGGTATGAAGGGTTCGTTTCTGAAACATACCCGACGCGACGGGCAAAAGGTAATGCTCAAAGGCGAAGTACTTGAGCATCAATTAGCTATTGAATACATTTTAGGCGTACTTACCAGTGAAAAGCATGGTGCCATCGCTTCGCTCGAAGAAATTAATGCCGTGGGTCATCGTATTGTACACGGAGGCGAAAAATTTAATGCCAGTATGCTTATCGACGAAGAGGTGATTTCGAAAATTGAAGAGTGTATAGACATGGCTCCTTTGCACAATCCGCCAAACTTAGCTGGTATTCGCGCCATTGCCGAGTTACTTCCCGAAGTACCCCAAGTGGCAGTTTTCGACACAGCTTTTCACCAAACTATGCCCAGCTATGCGTATATGTATGGCATTCCGTATTCGCTCTACAAAAAATATGGTATTCGTCGGTATGGATTTCATGGCACCAGTCATCGGTATGTATCCAAGCGTGCATGCGACTTTTTGGGTATAGACTACCACCACACAAAAATGATAACAGCACACATTGGCAACGGGGCGTCTATTGCTGCTATTCTCAATGGCGAATCCATCGACACATCCATGGGCTTCACCCCCATCGAAGGTTTAATGATGGGTACTCGTTCAGGTGATGTCGATTTAGGTGTTGTAACTTATTTGATGGAAAAAGAGATGATTGGCTCTGCCTCGGTATCTACCTTATTCAACAAGCATAGTGGCGTATTGGGCGTGTCGGGTATATCATCAGATATGCGTGATATTGAGAAAGCCATAAGCGAGGGAAACGAACGTGCTAAATTAGCTTTGGACATGTACGAATATCGTATCAAAAAATATATTGGTTCGTATCTTACAGCCCTCAATGGCACTGATGTGTTGGTATTTACGGGTGGTGTAGGCGAAAATCAAAGTACTTTGCGCCAACACGTTTGCGAAAGTTTGTCGTTTATGGGAGTGAAAATTGATACCGAGCTAAATGCACGTACTCGCGGAACCGACACGCTGATAAGCACACCCGATTCGTCAGTAAAAGTTGTGGTCATCCCTACCGATGAAGAATTTATGATTGCAACGGACACCATGGAAATTGTAACATAAACAAAAATTCAATAACGACTATAATTACATTTGAATTAAACTTAAAACCTTTTCTTCACCAGCACACGCAATCCTTCGGGAATCATCTGTATATGAATGACTTTGCCCTCCTCGTAGGGCTCGCCATCGAAATGAAAAGGTCCTGATTCATCTCTGTATAAGGTTAATTCATCGGTTCGTACGGTGGAAACGAACAAATCATTATCGATGGTTTTGGTAAATAATTGAAGTGCAATGGATGGGATAGCAATGGTTGGAAAATTACTCATAATGGAGATATCCAACTTGCCATCCTGCACACTTGCCTGTGGAGCTATGTAAGCATTGTTTCCCCATTGCGAAGCATTAGCAAAAGTAATTACAAAAGCTTTACCGCTAAGGTCAATCCCCTCTCCCACTAAGTGGTAATTTTGTGGTTTATAATTAAAATATCCTTTTATCATTTTCTCGATATAAGTCATCACACCCCGATTTTTACTTTTGGCAAATTCCGTACTTACATAGGCATCGAAACCAGTGCCACAGGTGCAAAAAAAAGGTTTTTCGTTTACAATACCATAATCAATTTGGATAACTTCCGAAAAATTCAGTTGCTGGAGCGCATGGCGCAAATTGGTTGGAATATTCAGATGGCGTGCTAAGCCATTACCAGAACCATTGGGCACTATTCCTAAGGCAGTAGAAGTACCAATCAAGCCACGAGCAACTTCATTTACGGTACCATCGCCACCCACAGCCACCACATAATCGAAGCCACTACGAACAAAATCGCGCGCAAGTTCGCGCCCATGTCCATGCCTCAAAGTAGAAACAACTTCGGGTTCAAAAATAGCAGTATCTATTTCATTCACAATCAGATCGGGCAAATTATTTTTGTTATGATTTCCCGAAATTGGATTAATGATAAAAGCAATTTTCTTTTTCATAAACTAAAACGTTTGCATATCGACCAAGCGTTTATAATAGCCATTCAGAAGGAGTAAATCCTCGTGTTTGCCACGCTCTACAATGCGTCCTTCGTGCAGCACACAAATTTCGTCGGCTCGCACAATTGTAGAAAGGCGGTGAGCCACCACAAGTGTTGTACGGCTTTTCATCAAATTTTCCAGAGCCTCCTGTACCAATTTTTCCGATTCGGTATCCAAAGCCGAAGTAGCCTCATCGAGAATTAAAATGGGTGGATTTTTGAGTATTGCTCGCGCAATGCTAATACGCTGCCTTTGACCGCCCGAAAGCTTTCCGCCCCGGTCGCCAATGCTGGTTTGGTAGCCATTTTCAGTTGCCGAAATAAAATCGTGAGCATTGGCAATGCGTGCTGCTTCTTGCACTTGTTCTAAGGTAGCATTTTGCACCCCAAAGGTAATGTTGTTGTAAAAAGTATCGTTAAACAAAATGGCTTCTTGGTTCACATTGCCCAATTGAGCGCGAATATCGTGCGTTCGTAGTTTTCTCAAATCCATGCCATCGATGTTAATTTCACCTTTTTGAGGGTCATAATAGCGTGGAACTAAATCCACTAAAGTAGATTTTCCGGAACCCGACTGCCCAACAAAAGCTACCGTTTTACCTTTTTCAACAGTTAAATTAATGTCTTTGAGCACCCACTCATTTTCATATCGAAAACTCACGTGTTTAAATTCAATAGCCTTATCGAAGCATTTAAAAGTTAGAGGTTCTGAGGGCTCAACAATGGTATTTTGAGTGTTCAAAATCATATCCACCCTATCGAGCGAAGCCAAGCCTTTTCGAATACTATAACTAGCTCTGCTTAAATCTTTTGAAGGAGTTATGATACTGTAAAAAATAAGAATATAATAAATAAATTCGGATGCACCAATGCCACCCTCATTGTCTAAAATAAGCGAACCGCCATACCACATGAGCATGGAAATAACGATGGTACCAATCAATTCCCCAACTGGATGGGCGAGGTTGTGCCTATTGGACATGCCAATAAACGTTTTGCGGATATCTTCGTTCACTTTAGCAAAACGCTGTTCTACTTTTGGTTCTGCATTGAAAGCTTTAATAATGCGTAATCCCCCTAAAGTTTCTTCAATTTGAGTAAGCATTTCGCCCAGCAACGACTGCCCTTTTTGTGAAGCTGTACGCAGTGAGCGCCCTATGCGACCAATGAGCCAACCACTAAATGGCAACAATAAAAAAACAAAAAGGGTAAGTTTCCAACTCATGACAAACATCACTCCCAGATAAATAAGAATAATGATTGGATTTTTGAATACCAATTCTAAAGAGCTGATTATTGAACCTTCAATTTCACCTACATCGCCCAACATACGGGACATAATATCGCCTTTCCGTTCTTGCGAAAAAAAACCCAACGGCAAGGAAACTATTTTTTTGTAGAGTTGGTTGCGCAAATCGCGTACAATCCCCGTGCGGATGGGAGCTGTGCTGATAACGCCTAAGTAAGCTGTTCCCACTTTGAGAGCAGTTGTTACAACCAGAAAAAATCCCAAATACATCAAAGCAGTTTGCGGTCCAGTGTAAGCTACAAGTTGCTCAATGTGATAATATAAATTATTTTTCAGTGCCGCCACTACACTTGTAAGTCCATCGCTCCACTCCCATTCCAAATAGGCACTTTTAGCCTTTTCTAATCCAAAAAGTATTTGCAAAATAGGAATAATGGCAGCGAATGAAAAAAGGCTAAAAATGGTGGACAAAAGGTTGAAAAGCAAACTTAAAACCACATATTTTTTGTAAGGCGGAATAAAACGTTTTAATAATATCCAAAAACTATTCATATAATTTTATTTGTGCGAATGTACTGGTA
>MNZK01000104.1:0-2155 GCA_001873635.1 Porphyromonadaceae bacterium CG2_30_38_12
AAAAGCCTCTACCGCAGTTAGGTAAAGATAAAATTGAAGATGTCGTTGCAGCCATGACTTTGGAAGAAAAAGTATATCTGCTCGTAGGTATTGGCGATTCCACGTGGCGCGCACCGGTTGGAACGCCGGGTGCTCCGTTTTTGGATGGACAAGTAGGTCAAACTTGGGGCATTCCACGTTTAGGTATTAAGCCTTCTATTCTTACGGATGGTCCTGCCGGATTGCGTATCAGCGTTATACCAAAAGATAAAAAAGCACTTCGTCGCTATTGCACCGCATTCCCAACAGCTACTGCTTTGTCGTCAACTTGGAATACAGCCTTGGTAGAAAACGTCGGACAAGCCATGGGTAATGAAACCCTCGAATATGGTTCGGACGTGTTACTTTCGCCCGCTATCAATATTCACCGCAATCCCCTTTGTGGACGGAACTTTGAATATTATTCCGAGGACCCTTACATTGCCGGAAAAATGGGTGTAGCCATGGTAAAAGGTATTCAAGCCAATGGGGTAGGTACTTCGCTCAAACATTTTGCGGCAAATAATATCGAAACTAATCGCAAAACCATCAATGCAGTTATCAGCCAACGTGCCTTACGTGAAATCTATTTACGTGGCTTCGAAATGGTGGTGAAAGAAGCCCAACCTTGGACAATTATGACCTCGTACAATAGGTTAAACGGTTTTTATACATCCGAAAATCCAAGTCTTACAAAAACTATTCTGCGCGATGAATGGGGTTATCGCGGTTTAGTAATGTCCGACTGGTGGGGTGGGGCAGATGGTGTGGCTCAAATGAAAGCCGGCAATGAATTACTCATGCCCGGCTCATACCAACGTAAAGAAATCTTTAGAGCCTTGAAAAATAAAACCATCAACGAGGAAATTCTCGACCAAAATGTAGCACGCATCCTCCAATTTTTACTTAAAACGCCACACCACAAGAATTATAGTTCATCTGGAAAACCCGACTTAACGGCACACGCACAAGTCTCGCGCAATGCAGCTAAAGAGGGAATAGTTTTATTGAAAAATGACAACAAAACCTTGCCTCTAAAAAAAGTTAAAACTGTGGCTTTGTTCGGTAAAACTTCCTACCGATACATAGCTGGAGGTACAGGTAGTGGCGAAGTGAATTATAAATATGCAGCCACTATCGACGAGAGTTTTAAGGCTGCCGGTTATAAGGTTGCGACAAATTTAGAAAAGAAATATACCCAATTTATCGACTCGATAAAAAGCAGTTCTAAAGATAGCGTGAAAAAATTCGTGGTGGATTTTCATCCTGAAATGTTTATACGTAAGCAGGAGATAGTAGAACAAGTTAAGAGCAATGACATCGCATTTATTACCATTGGTCGCAATGCGGGGGAAGAAAACGATATTAAAGTTGTAAATTTTTCGCTCACCGACAGAGAGAAGACCTTAATTCGCGAAGTTTCAGATGCTTTCCATGCAGCTAAAAAAAAGGTAGTTGTGATACTCAATATCGGCAACGTAATCATCACTGCCGATTGGCGCGATTATCCCGATGCCATTTTACTCGGTTGGCAAGCGGGACAAGAAGGGGCTAACGCTGTTGTCGATATTCTTAGCGGAAAGGTGAACCCATCGGGCAAACTTCCAATGTCATTCCCAATCCAATATGAGGATATTCCTTCCGCCAAAACTTTTCCGGGAGAGCCAATGAACAATCCTGTAAATGCAGTGTATAACGAGGGTATTTATGTCGGGTATCGCTACTATGACACATTCAAAGTGCCCACGGCTTATGAGTTTGGTTACGGATTGTCCTACACCACATTTACCTATTCCGATATCAAATTAAGCTCCAATATTTTCACCGACGAAATTACTGTAAAAGTGAGCATTAAGAATAATGGGAAAAATGCAGGAAAAGAAGTGGTGCAACTTTACCTGAGTGCGCCTGCGGTAGAATTGGAAAAACCCTTGCAGGAACTCAAAGGATTTGCTAAAACCAAACTGCTAAAACCCGGCGAAAGTGAAGAGCTATCGTTCACCCTTGATAAACGCTCTTTAACGTCTTTCTGGGCAAGTATTCCGGCTTGGGTAGCGGAAAAAGGAAGCTACGAAGTTCGGTTGGGTGCATCGTCAAAAGACATTCGCCTGAAGGCAAATTTCCAATTAGCTCAAAC
>MNZK01000104.1:2169-17805 GCA_001873635.1 Porphyromonadaceae bacterium CG2_30_38_12
AGGCACACGATGTCCTTTATCCAAATAGACCCGTAAACGAACTAAGTACAAAACAATAAATCACTGATTCAATACATAAAGCATGAAAAAAACATTTTTAGTATTAGCTATTGGGCTAATCATTCAGTTCAGCACATTTGCCCAAAGTCAAACGCAACTTAAATGGCAAATAGGGTATCATAAAACGGCAACCGAACAACCAACCAAATGGATTCCTTCCACTGTGCCTGGAGCTGTTCAATTAGATGTAATGGTAGCTGAGAAATACAAGCAGCCTTATTGGTATGCCAATAATTTTGAGCAGTTTACGTGGATGGAGCCCTACTACTTTACCTACAAATCTAACTTTGCCAAACCCAGCCTGAAAGCAGGTCAGCGAGTTTATTTCCTTTCAAAAGGTATCGATTATTCGTTTATTGTATTCCTTAATGGCGAAAAATTATTGGAACAAGAAGGCATGTTTACATACGTGGACATTGATTTGACCGATAAATTAAAAGAAAACAACGAGTTGAAAATCACCTTGCTACCCGTACCTATGGTTCCTGGTTCGCGCACAACACAATCGCATTTTCGCGACAATGCCCGCAAAAGCGCAAAACCAGCCGTAAGTTACGGTTGGGATTGGCATCCACGCCTGATTACACGCGGTATATGGGACGAAACCTATTTGGATATTCGCAACGAAACCCATTTGAAATCGGTATGGGTACGCTACGAATTGGACGATAAACTCGAAAATGCAAACTTGCAAGCTGTTGTTGAAGGAAATTTACTAAATGGTGCCAACTATACGTGGACAATCACTGCCCCCGATGGAAAAGTAGTGTTGGAGAAAAAAGGACTGTTCGACACGAATGAACCTTCGATAGCCGCAAACCTGAAAAACATTAAACTTTGGTGGCCCAATGGATACGGAAAAGCAGAACTCTACACCAGCAAGTTAGAAATCAGCAAAAACAATATTATTCTTGATACGCAAAGTTCAAAAATTGGATTCAAAAAAGTAAAACTCGTTACTGGTGAAGGAGGTTGGGATGAACAAATTCTTTTCCCTAAGGGGCGTGCAGTGGCTCCAGCTACTTTTGAAGTGAACGGGAAAGTGATTTTTGCCAAAGGCTCCAACTGGGTGCACCCAGAGATTTTTATGGGATTGGCAACGCGCGAAACTTACGAAAGACATATAAAATTAGCCAAAGAAGCCAACATGAATATCTTCCGTATATGGGGCGGTGGCGTTACCAACAAAGAATCGTTTTTTGACCTCTGCGACGAATATGGTATCATGGTATGGCAAGAGTTTCCATTGGCATGTAACCAGTATCCCGACGAAAAACCATATCTTGATGTGTTGAAACAAGAAGCAACTTCCATTATTAAACGCCTGCGCACGCATGCTTCGTTGGCTTTGTGGTGTGGTGGAAATGAATTGTTTAACGACTGGAGCATGATGACCGAACAATCTTTACCTTTGCGCATGTTAAACAAACTATGCTATGATTTAAACCCCGAAATTCCATTTAATTATACATCGCCAGTTAACGGTATGGCACACGGACACTATGTGTTTTGGGATCCCAAAAACGGCGGCGAAGTTTTTCAATGGTTGCCAAAAGCTCATTATACGGCTTATACTGAATTTGGTGTGCCCGGAACAGCAAATTTAGAGGTGCTAAAAACCATGATGCCCGCTAATGAATTGTTTCCACCCAAATTGGGAACTTCGTGGGAAAGCCATCACGCTTTTGGGGTGTGGGGCAAAGACCGCTGGTTGGAATTGCCTTTCCTGAACGAATATTTTGGCGAAATAAAAAATTTGGAAGACTTGGTTAAATACAGTCAATTGACTCAATGCGAAGGCTACAAGTGCATTTTTGAAGAGGCGCGCCGACAGAAACCTTATTGCGGTATGGCAGTGAACTGGGATTTTCAGGAACCCTGGCCTTGCGCTGCCAACAATAGTTTAATTAACTATCCATCCATTCCAAAACCTTCATTATACGCTGTTGGAAATTCGCTTCGATCAGTGTTGGCAAGTGCACGCATTCCTAAATTCAGATGGGACGATGGCGAAATGTTTAGTTGCGAGTTATTCTTGCTCAACGATTCGTACGACCAAATTCCAACAGGAAAAATGTCTGCCAAACTCGTTTATGACGATGGAAAAGAATTGCCTTTTCTGACATGGGATTTTCCTGCAACTTCGGAATCCAAAAATATTGTTGGTCCAACAGCACGCGTAAAATTGCCCAAGATTAAAGCTAACTTATTCAAATTAGTACTTGAGGTCGAAGGAAAACCTGAATACAAATCGGAATATACCTTTGTGTATCGTAGCTTCGATGCGCTAAATGCCAAACAAAAAGTTACGTATTTAAACGGAGTAACAGACTAATATACACAAAACTAATTCAAGTCCCAATGCTATTCCCCCTTTAGGGGGTTAGGGGGCAGATTAACATACAAATGAAAAAAGCACTTTTATCCCTTATCATTTTAATAAATGCATTTGCAGCATTTTCGTCTTCAACAAAAACCACTTTAAATAGCGGTTGGTCGTTTGTGCGTAAAGACATTCCTTTTGCAAGCCTGACGGATAGTACTTTCAAAGAGTTTCAGCCTGTCAACATTCCACACAGTTGGAATACGCAGGATGTGCTCGACTTTGACCCACTTTATTATATGGGCGTAGGATGGTACAAACGGAATTTAGTGTTAGACAATAGCTACAAAGCTAAAAAAGTGTATCTCTATTTTGAAGGTGTGAATTTGGAAGCCAATGTGTATCTCAATGGGGAAAAAATTGCCAATCACAAAGGTGGATATACCGCATTTTGTATCGACATTACAAGTAAATTGAACTGGGATAATACAGGTTCAAGTAATTTGTTGGCTGTCAGAGCAGATAATGCAATTAACAACGACATTTCGCCTTTAAGTGCCGATTTCACTAAGCTCGGAGGAATTTACCGCGATGTGTGGTTGATGACTTCGGAGCAAGTTCATTTCGACCGTTTAGACCATGCTTCATCGGGAGTATATATTCAAACCCCAACCGTGAGCAACGAAAATGCCGAAGTGAAAATAAAATCTAAGTTGGTGAATGACAAAAATTTGGCTTCACAATTGCTACTCGTAAATTCAATTACGGATAAAAATGGCAAGGAAGTGAAAACTATTCGTACAAAAGTACAACTCAAAGCGGGTCAGTCCTTGGATGTAACTTCACTTTTAAATGTAGAAAAACCTGAACTTTGGTCGCCCGAAACGCCCACGCTCTATACCCTAAAAACATCGATTGTGGACGCTAAAACAAATCGGGTAATGGATGAAGTGAAAAATCCGCTCGGTTTTCGCTGGTATCGTTTTGACCCTAACGAAGGGTTTTTCCTCAATGGAGCACATTATAAATTAGTGGGTGTGAACGACCATCAGGATTTTGACGGACGTGCTAACGCTGTGCCGGATGAATACAAACTGAACGATGTGAAATTAATCAAAGCAATGGGCATCAACTTTGTGCGCGTATCCCATTATCCGTACGATCGTTCATTTTTGGAAGCATGCGACAAGGAGGGGATTATAACGTGGATGGAAACGCCTACCGTTGACCAAATTAATCCAACAAAAGAGTTTTTTGATAATTGCAAGTTTCAGCAGTTGGATATGATTAAACAATATTACAATCACCCAAGCGTAGTTATGTGGGGGTATATGAATGAAATACTGATGTTTATGTATTGGAATAAACCCAATGCGGAGTATCTCTACACCAAAGTATTGGAACTTGCCAAGGAATTAGACTCGCTCACATTAGCCGAAGACCCCTATCGCGTTACGGTGATGGCTTGCCACCCCGAAGAACTTTACAACACAACAAAAATTGCCGATGTACCCATGGTGTTGGGCTGGAATCTCTATCACGGTTGGTATTATTCGGATAACAAAGAGTTTGGCGTATTTATGGACACGCAGCACAAAAATCATCCAAAACGTTGCCACATTATTAGCGAATATGGTGCCGGTAGTGCCGATTTTCTGCATGCCGATTCTACTGTTCGCCAGGATTATTCAGCCGAAGCACAGCAAAATGTACTCGAAGGTTTCCAACGTCAAATCAGCGAGCGTCCATACATTGCCGGTTCGGCTGTGTGGAATTTTGCCGATTTCAACTCCAGTGTGCGCCGCGAAATAACACCAAATTACAACAACAAAGGATTGGTAAATCATTTGCGCGAACCCAAAGATGTGTATTATTTCTATCAAGCAAAACTTACAAAAAAACCACTCATTCATATTGCCACCAAAGGTTGGGCAAACCGATTGGCATTGGCTGACAAAGGGGACACTTGCAAAGCGCAAGTACTGAAAGTATATACCAATTTGCCGGAATTGGAGCTTTTCCAAAACGGGAGATCATTGGGCGTTCAGAAAATGCGTGATTATTCAGTGTCGTGGAAAGTGGCTTTTGTGAATGGTGATAACCGCATGATAGCTAAAAGTACGGATGGCACAGAGTTGCTTGATTTTAAGAATATCACCATGCAGCTGTACCCGAATAAGTTTGACGAAAGTTTTGAACAATTGGCTGTGAATGTGGGTTCTAACTGTTATTACGTTGACCAACGCTCTGGTCTCACTTGGTTGCCTGATAAACCCTATTCTTCAGGAAATTATGGTTATATCGATGCTGACACAGTAAAAAGCAAATCACTTTTACCCATGTACAATATCATTGGTACCAACGTAGATGGACTTTTCCGTCATCACCGCGAAAATCTGAAATTCTACAAAATAGATGTGCCTAACGGAACCTATGAAGTTGAAATTGGATTGCTTCACCCATTAAAGGATAAAGTATGCGATGTGTTTGTAAATAATGAATTGATGTACAGATACACAAAATCAACCAACCCAATAATGGGCGTAAATGAAAAAAAAATTATTGAGGTAGTAGATGGCAATGGCATTCGTGTCAGTTTTCAGGTGCTGGAAGGCACTTCGGTATTGAGTTCTGTTTATGTGAAAAAATTATATTGAAATAAATCAAAAAATAACAATACGATTATGAAATCAACAAATATTATAAAAATCTGGGTGTTTTTACTTGGAGTGATTGTAACTCAAAATACCAATGCACAGAATTACACTTTTAAGAGTGTTAATTTGCAGGGAATGGGCTATATTACAGGCTTGGTAGCACATCCCACAAGTGGAGATATGTATGCGCGCACCGATACGTACGGTATTTACAAATGGGATAGAACCAACCAAATGTGGCAACCTCTTATGGATGGAAAAGTGAGCACGGGAAGCGTGGAAAGTATTGCCATTGACCCCAGTAACGAAAATAATGTTTATACTGTGAATGGAAATGGCGAATACGGTGTGTTTTGTAAATCAACTGACAAAGGCGCTACATGGACCGAAATAAACGCCTTTAAATCAAAGGCAATTTTAGTATATGGCAATGGTATCTTTCGTGGTGCTGGCGAACGATTGGCAGTTGACCCAAATAATGGCGGCAAGGTAATATTTTTCGCATCCAGAATAAAAGGCTTGTGGAAAAGTGCTGATGCGGGTGCTTCTTGGACGCAAATTCCATCAACAAATCTTCCGTTTGGTACACCTATTACCACCGGCGGAATTGTTTTTGTAAGCTTCGACCGCAACTCGGGGAATGCCACTACTAATTCGCAAGTTATATATGCGGGCGTTCAAAGTAAGGGTGTGTATAAATCGGTTGATGGCGGCACTAATTGGACATTATTATCGGGTGGTCCTGCTACGAACTTATTTCCCATTCGCTCGTCAATAGCCAACGATGGCACCGTTTATTTTACCTACGCTTCTACCGATAACGATGGTGGTTCGGGTGCTGTGTATAAATATACAGGGTCGGGAAACTTGATTGACGTAACACCGGCAAATAAAATCTCCGAAGGTTTTTGGGGAGTTGCCGTTGACCCACTCAATTCCAACAAAGTTGCTACCTATCAATGGAGGCCAGGAAATGGAAATGGAATACATTATTCGAGCAATGGAGGTGCTTCGTGGACATCCATGGGATTTAGCGCTGCTTCGCGCGTGGAACCTTCGTGGTATCCTTCGTGGTCGGGTTATACTTATTCGGCAGCCATGATAATGGATCCGTTGGATACCAAAAATGTGTGGCTTACCACAGGCTTTGCGGCTTACAATACGCCTGACATTAGCAATGCAGCGTCAATTTGGACTGCTAAAATGAATAATTTTGAAGAGTTAGTCGTAAATATCGTAAGCTGTCCGCCTGCTGTGGAAGCCGATGCTGCCGACTTGATTGCTGGATTTGCCGACAAACAAGGTTTTCGCATTCAGAACCGCGACATCATGCCCACTAAAACAGTTGAGCCTGAGGCTTTTGGAATCATGACGGGAATTGCTTATTGCGAAGCAGATCCGAATTTTATAGTTACCGTGGGTGGAAGTCAGAATGGTGGTACAAACTCAGAAAGCGGTGCGCCAAAATACAGATATTCAACAGATAATGGAAAAACATGGACGAACTTCACTGCCCCAACAACTACTTCGGTGAACGGAAATATTGCTGTTTCGGCTACTGATAAAAATCGCTGGGTAATTGCCCCAAAAAATCGTCAAGGCACTTTTAATCAGCCTTATTTTACAACCGATGGTGGTAAAACCTGGACTATGGTAAGCGGTTTGCCCGTAAATGTGGCAAACGATTGCACCGAACAATGGAGTGCGAGCGAATTTTTAGTTGCCGACAAAGTTAATGGCATGACATTTTATTATTACACGCATCAACAAGTGGCAGGTACAAGCACATCGGGATTTTACAAAAGTACTGATGGCGGAGCTACTTTTACACTTGTTTCGAGTGCTTTACCTTCTAATTTCAAAACAAAAGTAGTAGCCGTTCCAGGTAAAGAAGGACATTTGTTTACGTGTCCCAAAAGTGGTGGTAATTTGAGTTTTTCGTCCGATGGAGGCACTACTTGGACTTCCAATACCGCAGCGGGCTATTGTCGGTCGGTTGGTTTTGGCAAAGCCATTGCACCATCTGTTGAGCCTACTATTTTCATTTATTCAACTATTGGGTCGGGGGCTTCAGCCATCAAATCACTCTATCAGTCAACGGATTATGGTGCTACATGGACGAACATTAGCAATGGTCTTATTCCTACCAACATTTCAAATATCACGGGCGATATGCGTACTGCTGGTTTGGTGTATTTGGCTACTGGAGGTAGAGGAATTATATATGGTGTATCCAACGAATTCAACGGTTTACGCGCTGTAAAAAATGAGCTGAAAGTGTATCCAAATCCTGTAAACGACCTCTTGACAATCGAATTTGCAGAGAATGTAGCCGACAGCAGTCTTGCTCTTTACAACGCTATCGGACAGCAAGTGTTTGCCCAAAAAGTGCCTTTTTCGCAACAAAAAGTAAGCATTAATTTGAATGAACTCAAATTGAATAAAGGCATTTATTTTGTTAAAAATATTTCTGAAACAGAAGAGTTTTTAGCCCGAATAATTAAACAATAAGTTAAATTTTGTTGGTCGTATGGCTAAATCATTGTAAAAAAAAAGTTAGATGATAAAAAAAATATCAATTACCATAGCTTTTATTATCGCATTGCATATATCAAATGCAGCCACTTATTATGTTTCGATAACGGGTGCAAATTCCAATGCCGGAAGTGCTGCATTGCCTTGGCGAACAGTGGCTTATGCAACGTCCAAATTAAAATCGGGTGACATCTTGCGCATCAAAGCTGGCACTTATACCGAAAATAAAATCACAATTCCGACAAACAATATTACTATTTTGGCTGATGATGCGAACAACCGCCCAACCATCGATTTCAATGACAGATACGATGCTTATAGTCGCTATGTGGAGGCTTATGGCAGAAGTAATTTTACGTGGGATGGTGTGAATATTAAAAATGCCGGAGGCGCCGATAAAGGTGCTATTAATCTGGGCTATTGGTATGCAAGCAATACTGGTACACGAATGAAGGACATTATCATTAAAAACTGTGATATTACCTACGCTTACAATGCGGCTATACGTTGGATGCATTGCGATAATATTTTGATTGAGAACGTTTATGCTTTCCAATGTGCCCAAATGAATGCCGACAGAAAAAATACCTACAATCATCCCCATATTTTGCTTGGATTTTGGTCCGATAATGTAATTCAGCGAAATTGCAGAGTTATCCAAAATCATGGCGAAGGAATTGGACCATACGTTGGTTGTACCAATTGGATTATTGAAAATTGCGAAGTAGCTGATAATTATAAGATTAATGTGTATGTGGACAGTGAAATTGGAAGTTGCATTGTGCGTAACAACCTGCTTTATAATACCGGTTATTATGTAACAGGTGGCACTACCGACCAGCTGCCAAGTGGCGTGCGCATTGCCAACGAGGTTTCCGACTTTGTAGGCTGGGGTGGAATTTCCGATCCGACCAAATTTTTGGTTCAAAATGTGGATGTTTATAACAATATTATTATAAACTGTAATACAGGAATTGAAGCATTTCCATACAACTACGGACCTTTTACCTTGACTAATTCAACTATCAGCAATAATACAATTGCCGGCACCATAAATAATACCAATGGACTGTATATTACTGTTCCAGGTGCTAAGGAAGTACGAAATAATATAGTTTACAATACTTCTGGAACAATGTTTGGTCAATATACTATATTCTCAAATAATTTCACTGCTAATCCGATGTTTGTGAACGGAACCGGTTTTATTGCTGCTAATTACAAACTGAACGAAACTTCAACTTGTATTGATGCAGGAACGACCATAACAAAAGTTGGTACTGATTTTTGGGGAAGTACCCGCCCTAATGGAAAGGCTTATGATATTGGTGCACAAGAATTTAATGTAAATTCCACGGCAATTGATAATGTTTCACAAAAGCCTTATGATCTGTTTTCTATTGCTCAAAATAAAATTAACAATACGCTGCTAATTCATCTAAATTCAAACCAAACCAATGAAAAAATAGTCATTAGTTTGTTTGACCTAAGGGGTAGAGCAATATATCAAAATGCTTTTACCGACATCTCTAAAATTGATATTTCTACAGCTAATATAGCAAAAGGAGTCTATATCATTGTAATAAATAATGCTGGAAAAATGACGAGTAGAAAAATAATCATTCAATAAATTCATTTAAAATAAATAGTATGTACAGAAGAGTAAAATTATTGGTTATATTTTCAATCTTAGGTTTCATGTCCATAATAAATGCAGCCAATCCGCTTATTACCAATATATTTACTGCCGACCCAGCTGCACATCAGTTTTCGGACGGGAAGCTATATCTCTACGCCGACCATGACCCGGCGGGCGAAAATGGAGGCTGGCTCAATATGTTCAATTATCATGTTTATTCTACTTCGGACATGAAAATATGGACAGATCACGGATCGCTATTTGATTGTAAAACTATCACTTGGAACGATGGTGCAGCTTGGGATGGCGACTGTGTAGAAGCCAATGGTAAATATTATTATTACTTCCCAATGGTGGATAAAATTGGCGTTATGGTCGCAGATTCGCCGATTGGTCCATTTAAAGATGCACTTGGTAAACCCTTGATATCGCGCGACACTCCTGGCGTAAAGAAAAAAGCTACTGGCTGGCTCACAAGTCCTTGCGTTTTGTTTTATAAAGACACAGCCTATATGTACATGGGTCAAAACGACGAGTTCTATGTTGCGAAACTCAAAAAAAATATGTTAGAATTGGATGGACCTGTACTAACTCTCAAGCAGCCGAAAAATTTTCACGAAGCAGCTTGGGTCAATTATGCAAATGGAAAATTTCACGCTACCTTTGGTGGCAGAGCCAAAAAGGGGCAGGATAAATTAGCGTATGCTGTAGCCGATAATCCTTATGGACCATTCGTTTTTCAGTATTTTATACAAAAGGAAAAGGCTGCATCTGTGCAAAACTGCATCACCGAGTTTAATGGGAAAAATTACATTTTTTATCATCAGAATGGTCCAGACGATTATCACCGACAGATTTGTGCGGAAGAATTTAAGTATACCAAAAAGGGATTAATACCAAAAATTCCACGCACCAAAAAAGGCTTGGGTTTAACGGAAATTCACCTTGATGCGCGTGGTAAAATGGAAGCTGAGGATTATCAAAACGCATCTAATTTTGGTATTGATCGTCAGCTGGAGCCCACAGGGGAAGGTAATTGGTATGTGTCAGTATTTTGCCCTGGGCAATGGACGAAGTACAACAAAGTTGATTTCGGAACGGGTGTAAAATCCTTCGAATTGCTTGCAAGTTCTGGTGTTAATGTGATGGGTGGAAAAATTGAATTACGATTAGATAAACCCGATGGCATTCTTATTGGCGAATGTCCTTTACAATCTACTCAGCATTGGTTCCAATGGCAAAAGTTTTATTGTAACATAAACGAACAAGCCAAAGGAGTGCACGATTTGTATATGGTGATGCGTGGCGACTCCAAGAAAGCATTCTATTATCAAGTAAATTACATGCTCGATTATTTCAGATTTCAATAATTTACAACCTTTTTCTCACTCGGAATTATTGAAAACTGAAAATGAAATTCCTGCTTGTGAGATAAATTTATTGTAATAAAAAAAAATCAGATAATTTTTAAATTTGAATTGTGTTAAATCGTTCAATAATAATTTTCAACAACATGAACCTTCGTATAATATATTTTTCAGCAATCATCTTATCACTTTCTATCAATTCGTTTGGAGTCATTTATTATATTGATGCTGTTAATGGTATAGATACTCACGATGGATTAACACCGCAAAATAGCTGGCGAACACTGGAAAAAGCAAGCCAAATGAATTATCAAGCCGGTGACAAAATCCTTTTGAAAGGAGGTCAGACTTTTATTGGAAGTTTAATTTTAAATTCAATTTCGGGAAGATCAGGTCATCCTGTTTTAATTTCGACCTTTGGAAGTAAAAAAGCAACTGTTATTTCAGGCGACACAACGGCATTTTATGCTAATGACTGCCATTTTATTACTGTCAAAAATCTTATATTCAAAGGTTCGGGTAGGTTGAATGGAAATAATGCTAACGGCTTAGATTTTCGGGGGTGTAGGAATTTAATCATAGATAGCGTTGAGGTATCAAACTACCTATTTTCGGGTATAAATACAACTGGAGGAAGCAGTATTCGGATAACAAATGTAAAGGCTCACAACAATGGTTTTTGCGGAATACATGTCACTTCCGACCGCTCAGGAAGAGATGAATCTCCTGATAAATCGGTTCATAATGTTTACATTGGCTATTCTGTAACCGAAAACAATCCTGGCTGTCCGGCAATTAAAAATAACCACAGCGGAAATGGAATTTTGGTCGGCGGTGTTACCAATGCTACAATAGAATATTGCGAAGCAATGAATAATGGCTGGGACATGCCGCGCAAAGGAAACGGACCGGTTGGAATATGGACTTACATGAGTGACAGTGTGGTTATTCAGCATTGTTACGCACACCACAACAAAACTTCAGCTAACGGCTCTGATGGTGGAGGTTTTGATTTTGATGGTGGTGTAACTAATTCCATTTTACAATATAATTTGTCGGCTTACAATGAAGGAGCAGGTTACGGAATGTTTCAGTATGCCGATGCCAAACCATGGAATAACAATACTGTGCGTTACAATATCAGTTATCACGATGGTATAAAACATGGACAATGTGGCATTTTTATGTGGTGTGACCCTGCTGCTATTCAAATGAAAAACCTACATGCGTACAACAATACCATCGTGAATAAATATGGGCATGGGGTTAATTTCCTTCCCGGACATTATGAAAATTTTGTTTTTGAGAACAACATTTTTTTAGTTACGGATACTACAAAAGAATTTACAGGAGGCGAATTTACAGGTGCGATATTTAAACGAAATCTCTATTGGAACTCCATGCATGCGATGAAGTCATTGAAACAACCTATTGTTCGGCTTGAATCAAATCCACTTGTTGCAAATCCGCTAATAGCTTTGCCAACTTCTGATGCTTTATTAAACCAAAATATAAAAACCATCAATTCAATTTCTTTTTTCAAGTTAAAGTCAACATCTCCAGCCATTAATGCAGGAAATATCATCAACAATAATGGAGGCAAAAATTATTGGGATAAAAAGCTTCAAACTACAGGAAGTCAAAATATTGGTGCATATTAAAAAAAAATCATTGAGATGAGTCATAAAAAAACACTTTTATTACAGCTTTTGCTATTTTTCTGTTACGTAAACTCAAGCTTTGCGCAACCAACGTTTCAAAGAAATATTTTACTCGACAACGATTGGACTTTTCATCGTGGTGGTTGTGTGGGTGCGCAATTTGTTCTATATAATGACTCTGCGTGGCGTAAGATTTCCTTGCCACACGATTGGAGCATTGAAGATTTAGATGGGAAAAATTCACCTTTCGACAAAAATGCAACGGCTCAGCAAAGTACTGGATTTACTGTGGGAGGTGTGGGATGGTATCGCAAGCAATTGGAGATACCTGAAACCTATAAAGGAAAACGCATCATACTTCGGTTCGACGGTGTGTACAATAATTCCGAAGTGTTTATCAATGGGCAATTAGCTGCTAAACAGCCTTTTGGCTATTCTACTTTTGAAGTTGATATTACTTCAAAAATCAATTATTCTGAAAAAAATACTATTGCGGTAAAAGTCCAAAACGAAGGTGAAAATTCAAGATGGTACACCGGTTCTGGCATTTACCGTCACGTATGGTTGGATGTGGTGGATTCTGTGCGTATGGCACGTTACGGTTCATATATTACTACGCCAAATGTGTCGGCAAATGAAGCTTTTGTAAATTTAAAATCTTCAATTGTTAATGACGGTAGTGTTTCAGCCGTAGTAAAATTAATTTCAACGATTAGGAATGAGCGAGGTATTGCTGTAGCGAATTCAGAATCAACAATGACCGTTCAGCCAAACTCAAACAATACTTTTAGTACTGATATTAAAGTTGTATCTCCTTCGTTATGGAATTTAGATTCACCTACACTTTATACTGCTGTAAATGAGGTTTATTACAAGGATATTTTGGTTGATAAAACTGAAACTAAATTTGGAATTCGAACCATTTCTTTTGATGCTAAAAATGGTTTTCAGCTCAATGGAAAATCCATTAAACTAAAGGGAGGCTGTGTGCATCACGATAATGGACCATTGGGTGCAAAAGCGTACGACCGTGCCGAAGAACGTAAAGTGGAAATTCTGAAAGCGAATGGTTACAATGCCATCCGAACGTCACACAATCCACCTTCAACTGCTTTTCTGGATGCTTGCGACCGACTTGGAATGTTGGTTATCGACGAAGCTTTCGATTGTTGGCAGACAGGAAAAAATCCATTGGATTACCATTTGTTTTTTGATAAATGGTGGCAAAAAGATTTAGAAACTATGCTCCTGCGCGACCGCAATCACCCATCAATTATTATGTGGAGCATAGGCAATGAAATTCCGGAAATAGATAAACCGGAAGTGGTAAAAACAGCCATTATGCTGAAAGATTTTGTAAAAACGCTGGATACCACACGGCCTGTTACAGCTGGTGTTCATGGTTTAAATGGAAATAATACTCCCAAAGACGCTTTTGTAGATGCGTTGGATGTGGCGGGATATAATTATGCACCTGAAAAATACTTGAAAGACCATGTTCGAAAACCAAATCGTGTAATGTTTGCATCTGAATCGGCCGCTTTTACGGCGTTCGATTATTGGATGGGAGTCATTGATAATCCGCACGTTATAGGAGATTTTGTGTGGACTTCGTGGGATTATATTGGCGAAGCAAGTATCGGTTGGAGAGGTTTTAACCCTGATGAAAAACTTTATCCATGGTCGTTGGCTTATTGTGGCGACATCGATATTTGTGGTTGGAAACGCCCGCAATCGTATTATCGCGATGCTTTGTGGACAAAAAATGCTGTATCACTATTTGTAAAACCACCCACAGCTTCTTTTCCTATTAACGAAAAAAAAGAAGGCTGGAGTCAGTGGAACTGGTATGACGCTGTGGCAGATTGGAACTGGAACGGCTACGAAGGTAAACCATTGGAAGTGAGCGTTTATTCGTCGTGCGACCAAGTAGAGCTTTTCCTGAACGGGAAATCATTGGGCAAAAAACCAACCAATAGAAGTACAAAATTTACAGCCATTTTCACTGTGCCCTATCAGGCAGGAGTACTGAAAGCTGTAGGCTTTGCGGGAAAGAAAATGGTAAGTAGCACTGAATTAAAAACTGCTGGCGAAGTTGCGAATATTCGCCTTACCGCTGACAGAACTGAAATAGCTGCCGATGGACAGGATTTGAGCTATATCACTGTAGATCTTGTTGATGCATATAGTGTCCGGAATCCAAAAGCTGAAAACCTTATCCATTTTGAAATTGAGGGTGCTGGCGAAATTGTGGGCGTAGGCAATGCCAATCCGGTAAGTTTAGAGAGTTACCAACTACCGCAACGAAAGGCTTGGCAAGGCAAATGCATGGTGATAGTAAAGTCGAAAAAACAAGTGGGTAAAATTACATTAAATGCAAATTTAGAAGGAAAAATAAAAGCCTTTACAACCATTTATACAAAACCTTTTTAATCATTTATACCAAATATCATGTTAGTAAAACAGCGTCTAACCCTTTTAATCATAAGTTCTATTTTTATTCAATTTAATGTGGTTGGACAAAAAACAACCATTTACAAAAAAGATTGGATTGACCTTAATAAAAATGGTAAAAAAGACATTTATGAGGATGTAAATCAGACTATTGACAATAGAGTAGCTGATTTGCTCAGTCAAATGAATTTGAACGAAAAGACCGCTCAATGTGCTACACTTTATGGTTTTGGACGAGTGCTGAAAGATGAATTGCCCACTGCCGAATGGAAAAACGAAGTGTGGAAAGATGGCATTGCCAATATCGATGAGCATTTGAATGGACTTCAACCAACGCAATATGCTTATCCTTTTAGCAAACATGCCGAAGCCATCAACAAGGTGCAGCGATGGTTTATTGAAGAAACACGTTTGGGAATTCCTGTTGATTTTTCTAACGAAGGAATTCACGGACTTTGCCACGAAAAAGCCACCTCATTGCCTTCACCCATTGCCATGGGAAGTACGTGGAACAAAAACTTAATCCGTAAAGCTGGAATAATTGTTGGACGCGAAGCCAAAGCACTAGGCTATACCAATGTATATGCACCAATTCTCGATTTAGCTCGTGACCCACGTTGGGGACGTGTGCTCGAATGTTATGGCGAAGAACCGTTTCAGGTTACTGCTTTGGGGCGCGTAATGGTGGAAGGAATTCAATCGCAAGGTGTGGCGGCAACCTTGAAGCATTATGCAGTTTACAGTGTTCCCAAAGGTGGAAGAGATGGCAATGCCCGCACCGACCCACACGTTTCGCCACGCGAATTGCACAACCTGCATTTGTATCCTTATCGACATATTATTCGGTCATCGCAGCCCATGGGAATTATGAGCAGTTACAACGATTGGGATGGTGAACCGATTACGTCGAGCTATTATTTTTTAACCGAGCTACTGCGCA
>MNZK01000084.1 GCA_001873635.1 Porphyromonadaceae bacterium CG2_30_38_12
CGATAAACTCTTCCCCATCATGGCAATTTTGTATATCACCTCTTGTTTGGTAGTGATAGCTTTCAATTATCAGCATGTGGGACAAGCATTTGTTACTATTTTCGATGGAGCTTTTAGTCCTGATGCTGCCAAAGGAGGCTTCGTGGGCGTAATGATAATTGGTTTCCGACGTGCAGCCTTTTCCAACGAAGCCGGCATTGGTTCGGCTGCTATTGCACATGCTACTGTGAAAACACAAAAACCTGTTACCGAGGGCTTTGTGGCTCTTTTGGAACCATTTATCGATACGGTTATTATATGCACGTTAACTGCTTTAGTTATCATTACTTCTGGCTTGTATAGCAATCCTAATCAGCTTACAGGTGCGGCTTTAACTTCGGCTGCATTCTCAACAGTTTCGGCATGGTTCCCATATTTATTATTACCAACTATATTTTTATTTGCTTACACGACTATTATTTCCTGGTCGTATTACGGGGTTAAAAGTTTTGATTTTTTGGTAGGCAATTTTTTCGAGAAACATCTTGGAAAACGTATTTATGCTACGCGCCTTTATCAAATTTTATTTTTGATAACCACCGCTTTAGGTTCGGTGATTAGTTTAAATGCTTTGGTAGATTTTTCGGATATGCTGGTATTGGCTATGGCGGTGCCCAACATTATTGGGTTGTATATTTTAGCTCCCGAAGTTCGTGCAGAGCTCAATGCTTATTGGGCTTGGCTTAAGACGGAGCGCAGCAAAGCGTAGGTCGAGTTTTTTAGTGCTTCATTACCCTATCAATGGCGCGTTTATCTTCTTTTTCTTTTAAACTTTCGCGTTTGTCGTAGTTCTTTTTGCCTCGAGCCAAACCAATTTCAATTTTTGCTAAGCCTTTATCGTTTATAAACAATTTGGTTGGCACAATGGTGAAACCGGTTTCTTTAGTTGCTTTGAGTAGCTTTTTCAATTCTTTGCGTTGCAATAATAGTTTGCGGTCGCGGCGCACTTCGTGGTTGTTGTAAGTGCCAAAAAAATACGTGGCAATGTGCATGTTTCGCACCCACAATTCATTGGAAATAAACGTACAAAAAGTATCTACCAACGAAGCTTTACCATCGCGAATAGATTTTATTTCGGTGCCAAAAAGTTGAATCCCAGCAGTAAAGCGTTCTGTTATTTCGTAATCGAAAGTGGCGCGCTTGTTTTTAATGAGTACAGACGATTTTTTAAACATTTTAGTATGTTAGAATCCAGGTATTAAAAGCATGATTATTTTGTTTACAATAGCCGGAGCTAACATGATGGACAGACCCATAAGTAGCATTATTTTGCCCCGTTCATCTTCGTCGATTTCCCACATTACGCGGCTCGCTTCCCATACCACATAGAGAGTATATACATTGAGTATTTGTAAAAAGAAAAGACTTGGGATAACAATGGTGATTGCTTTGATCAGGATAACCACTGAAAATGAATACGATATGATTTTTTCGATGGTTACAACAGATGCTAAAGCCGGATGATTTTTTTTGAAAAAACGCATCGAAATATATCTTGTAAAGTAAAAAGCTGCAAAATAGGAAATAAGGAGCAAGATGGCGTTCAGAAATCCAGCTTCAATAGGTTTGCTATCGGCATAGAGCGTTGAGAAAATAAGCGTTAAAACAGAACAAGCCACAGCCAAGGGAATAAAATGCTGTTTAAAAGACTCTCTGTTTGTGTCATTTTGTGCAGCAATGCTTGACCAGGTATTTGATGTGGACATCATAATACCCCAGCTACGTTGAATAATGTTTGAAAATAATTGTTTCATACTCTAAATTGGGGCTGCAAAATTACAACATATTTTCTTTTTTGCGAACATACACTTTTATTATTTGTTTAAAAATACAAAGTTTTACATTGAAAGTGGCTTATGAAGCTTAAAAAAGCAAGACTACATTCCTTTTGTTTTCAAAAATTGCTTATATTTGCTCACTTTTTTACAATATTATTAAATTATGGAAAACGAAATAAGGCTATCAATTATCGGATTGGTTTATAATCAAACAGTTGTAGGGACTTATGGATTGGTGTTGTCTGAAACTGCTGGTAATCGTCGCTTTTCGGTGATGATTGGCGAGCCCGAGGCACAATCTATTGCCATGAAGTTGAATAACAAACGCTCGCCCAGACCTTTGACGCATGATTTGATAAATAATATACTCACCATTTTTGGCACCAAGCTTCAAAAAATTCTCATTTACAACATGGTGAATGATATTTTTTATTCTGAGCTGCATATTCTTAAAGGTAATGAGGTTTTTGTGGTCGATGCACGGACTTCCGATGCAGTGGCATTGGCTATTCGAAGCGATGCTCCCATTTATATCAATTCAGAAATCTTGGATAGGGTGGGAACTATTTTTGAAAAACAAGAGGACAAAACTACGCAAGAAGAAGAGGCTGTCAATGCAGAGGATTTGACACAAGAGGAATTGGATTTACTTTCTAAGTTCGATTTGGATGAGATTTTAAATTTAGCGCTGGCAGAGGAAAAATATGAATTGGCCGTGCGCATTCGCGATGCCATTAAACGCAAAGACCAGTTAAGCAACGAAATGAAATAAGAATATTTTAAAAATAAAATAACATAAGCATGGGATTGAAATTTCGGCTTACTGCAATGAGCTTTTTGCAGTTTTTTGTGTGGGGAGCGTGGCTCATAACTATTGCTAACTATTGGTTTGGAACAAAAAATTGGGATAGTGCTTCGTTTGGGGCAGTGTTTTCTACCCTGGGAATTTCTTCTATTTTTATGCCACCACTGGCTGGTATTGTGGCGGATAGATGGATAAATGCCGAAAAACTTTATGGCATTTTGCATTTGCTGAGTGGGCTCACAGTGTTTTGTTTGCCTTTTATTGAAAGTCCCACAGCATTCTTTTGGCTAATGTTGTTGGCTATGTCGTTTTATATGCCTACCATTGCCTTGTCCAACTCGGTTGCTTTTAATGCCTTCAAAATAACCAAGATGGATGTGGTGACGGCTTTTCCTCCTATTCGCGTTTGGGGCACTATTGGTTTTATCGTGGCTATGTGGATTACCAATTTAACAGGTAACAAAGCTACGGCTTCTCAGTTTTATATTTCTGCCATTGCCTCTTTTGTGTTAGGAGTCTATGCTTTTAGTTTGCCTGCTTGCAAACCGCAGCCACACAAATCGGCAAAAATGTCGTGGGTAGAGCAGGCTGGTTTGAACGCTTTCAAACTTTTTGCAAACTACAAAATGGCTTTGTTTTTCATTTTTTCCATGCTCTTGGGAGCCGCTTTGCAACTAACAAACATGTATGGCGATACCTTTTTAGACGATTTTAAAAATATTCCTGCTTATTCCGATTCTTTTGTAGTGCGTTATTCAACCATTATCATGTCCATATCTCAAATTTCCGAAACACTCTTTATCTTAGCCATTCCATTTTTTTTGAAGAGGTTTGGGATTAAAAATGTGATGCTTATCAGTATGTTTGCTTGGGTTTTGCGATTCGGCTTGTTTGCTTTTGGCGATCCTGTTACGGGCTTATGGATGATTATTCTTTCGTGTGTCGTGTATGGCATGGCATTCGATTTCTTTAATATTTCGGGTTCCCTATTTGTTGAAACCACTACTGATAGTAGTATCCGTTCCAGTGCACAGGGCTTGTTTATGATGATGACGAATGGTTTTGGAGCCGTGATAGGAAGTGTAACAAGTGGCTATTTGATAGGTAAGTATTTCACCCACAATGGATTAAAAGATTGGCATGCCATCTGGGTTACCTTTGCTTTGTATGCTTTGGTTGTTGCCATACTTTTTGCAATCGTTTTCAAGCACAAACATCAACCGCTTGCCGAGAATAATAGAATTTGATAATAGGAATGAGTTCGGATAAATCTCCTAATTTTCAAATCCTCATATCTTCAAATCTTCAAATTGAATAATCTTCAAACCCATGAAAGCTAACTTTAAAAGCATAGTTTCCGAATATACTACTTACGTAAAAACATGCTACCGTACTATTCATGCACATCCCGAATTGTCCTTTGAGGAATACGAAACCTCGCGTTTTGTGTGCGAGCAATTAGCAACCATGGGAATTGAATATCGCGCTGGCATTGCCGGAACTGGTGTGTTGGGAGTAATAAAAGCTAAAAATCCCACAAAAAAAATTATTGCCCTGCGCGCCGATATGGATGCTTTGCCTATTTGCGAAGCGGTGGATATTCCTTGGAAATCGGAACGCGAAAACGTGATGCATGCCTGTGGGCACGATGCACATACAGCTTGCTTGTTGGGTGCTGCCAAGGTGTTGATGCAGCTGCGTGATGCCTTTGAAGGTACGGTGTTGCTTATTTTTCAACCTGGCGAAGAAAAAGCTCCCGGAGGGGCAAGGCTAATGCTCGAGGCGGGCGTTTTTGACGAGTATAAGCCCGAACTAATTATTGCACAGCATGTTTCGGTGGATTATCCATCGGGGACTATGGGCTTCTTAGCTGGTAAAATAATGGCTTCGGCTGACGAAATTCATGTGAAAGTGCTCGGAAAAGGTGGTCATGGGGCATTGCCGCATTTGGTGAACGACACAGTGCTGGCTACTGCGCAAACCTTGGTGTCGCTGCAACAAGTGCGAAGTAGGCTTTGTCATCCGCTTACCCCTATGGTGCTCACTTTTGGACGCATAGTGGCAGCTGGTGCTCAAAACATAATCCCTCACGAAGTGCAACTCTCAGGCACTTTGCGCACAATGGACGAAGCGTGGCGCTCGCAAGCACGGCAGCATATTATTCGTATCATCAACGACACAACGGCTGCCTATGGCTGTACAGCCGAAATAACAATTCCTGATGGCTATCCTTGCGTTGTGAACGATGCGCATATTACCGAACAGGCACGCCTTTTTGCAACCGATTGGGTTGGTGATGAGAATATTGTGGATTTAGAAGTACGTATGACTTCGGAAGATTTTGCTTTTTTTTCGCAGCAATTTCCAACTACATTTTATCGGTTTGGGGTTAAGGGAAAAAGGAATGAAAACTCAGGTGGCTTGCATAGTGCCCATTTTGTGATTGATGAAGAAGCGCTCGAAACTGGCTTTGGTGGCATGGCTTGGTTGGCGTACCGGTTTTTAAGTTGATAAATTTTAAGTTGATAAATTTTTAAAATTAACATTACAAGAGCTATGGCAGACGATAAAAAAGTCATTTTTTCGATGGTTGGTGTAAGCAGAGCTTTTACACCTCAAAAAAAAGTATTAAACAACATCTATCTTTCGTTTTTTTACGGGGCAAAAATTGGTATTATCGGCTTGAATGGTTCAGGGAAATCCACATTGCTTAAAATTATTGCCGGTTTGGAACAAACCTTTGATGGGCAGGTTGTTTTTTCGCCTGGTTATTCGGTTGGCTATTTGGAACAAGACCCCCAATTAGACCCACTGAAAACGGTGAAAGAAATTGTGCAGGAAGGTGTGCAGGATACCATGGATTTGCTGCGTGAATTTGACGAAATAAATGATAAATTTGCCGATCCAGAGGCTGATTTTGATAAGCTTATTGCCCGACAAGGCGAATTGCAGGAATTGCTCGATCATGTGGATGCTTGGAATATCGATAATAAATTAGAGCGGGCGATGGATGCGTTGCGTTGTCCGCCCGAAGATGCAATGGTTCAAAATCTTTCAGGAGGTGAACGCCGCAGGGTGGCTTTGTGTCGCTTGCTGCTGCGTCAGCCCGATATTTTATTGCTCGATGAACCTACCAACCATTTAGATGCCGAATCGGTGGAATGGTTAGAGCACCACCTTCAGCAATATGCCGGAACGGTGATTGCCATCACACACGACCGCTATTTCCTGGACAATGTTTCGGGCTGGATTTTGGAACTCGACCGTGGCGAGGGCATTCCTTGGAAAGGTAATTACACCTCGTGGTTAGAGCAAAAAACTGCACGCATGGCAGGCGAAGAAAAACAAGCAAGCAAACGCCGCAAAACTTTAGAGCGTGAATTGGAATGGGTTCATATGGCTCCAAAAGCGCGCCATGCCAAGGGAAAAGCACGTTTGGAAGCTTACGATAGGTTGATGAATGAGGATGAACGCGAAAAAGAAGACAAATTGGAATTGTTTATCCCCAACGGTCCTCGCTTGGGAAATAAGGTTGTGGAAGCCGTTGAAGTTTCAAAAGCTTATGGCGATAAATTATTGTTCGAGCATCTTAATTTTATGTTGCCGCCAAATGGTATTGTGGGAATTATTGGGCCAAATGGTGCTGGTAAAACAACTCTATTTCGCATGATGATGGGGCTCGAAAAAGCTGATAGTGGTTCTTTTGTAATGGGCGAAACGGTAAAAATTGGCTATGTAGATCAAAGTCATGCCGATATAGACCCCAACAAAACTGTATATCAAGTTATATCGGGAGGTACGGAATTTATTCGTGTTGGCGGCAAAGAAATTAATGCACGAGCTTATTTGTCGCGGTTTAATTTTGCGGGTGGCGACCAGGAAAAGCTCTGCGGCATACTTTCGGGAGGTGAGCGAAACCGCCTACATTTGGCATTGACCTTGAAGTCGGAGGCTAATGTGCTGCTGCTCGACGAGCCTACCAACGATATCGATGTGAATACCTTGCGCGCTTTGGAGGAAGGCTTGGAAAGTTTTGCAGGTTGTGCGGTAGTGATTTCGCACGACCGCTGGTTTTTAGACCGTATTTGCACCCATATTATTGCCTACGAAGGCAATTCCGAAGTCTTTGTTTTTGAAGGTTCTTACTCGGAATATGAGGAAAATAAAAAACGGCGATTGGGCGATGATACTCCCAAACGCATTCGCTACAAAAAACTGTTAGCTTAAAATAATTGAAAAAATGAACATTAAATTTATCGGAGCTGCACGTGAGGTTACGGGTAGCAAGCATTTGATTACAACGGACAAAGGCAAAAAAATCTTGTTAGATTGTGGTATGTTTCAAGGCAAAGGGTTGGAAACCGACAGCCTGAACCGTAATCTTGGATTCAAGCCGGAGGATATTGATTATTTGTTGCTTTCGCATGCTCACATCGACCACTCGGGGCTCATACCTTACATCTACAAGCTGGGGTTCCGAGGTTCCATTATTTGTACCAATGCCACACGCGATTTGTGTGCTATTATGCTTGCTGATAGTGCCCACATTCAGGAATTGGACGTGAAGTGGTTTAATAAAAAACGGCTTCGTGATAATCTTTCACCCGTGGCGCCCATTTATACCTCCGAGGATGTGGATGGGTGTATGAAGTTGTTCATAAGCGTAGGCTACAACCGTAAGTTTTATATCAACGATGATATTCGTGTGCGTTTTACTCACACGGGGCACATGCTGGGAGGTGCAGTAGTTAACTTAGAAATTACCGAACAAGGGCAGATAAAACGAATTGCCTACACGGGTGATATTGGACGTAAATCGAACCGTATTTTGCACCCACCTATGCCTTTTCCTCCCTGCGATTATTTAATCACCGAATCGACCTATGGCGACCGCTTGCACAGCCCTAATAATGAGTGTGATAAGGAATTACTTGATATTGTGCAGCAAACTTGTGTGCAAAACAGGGGCAAACTTATTATTCCTGCTTTTTCGGTTGGGCGCACGCAGGAAATCGTTTTTGTACTTAACAATTTATACAATCAGGGCTTGTTGCCAAAAGTCAATGTGTTTATTGATAGTCCTTTGTCGGTAAATGCAACCGAAGTTTTTCGCTTAAATTTAGATTGTATGAACGATACTGTTCGTGATGTTATTAAATACGACGAAGATCCGTTTGGCTTCAAATCGCTTAGGCAAATTACCAAAGTAGAAGAATCCAAAGCCTTGAACAACAGTAAAGAACCTTGCATTATCATTTCCTCATCGGGCATGTTGGAGGCAGGACGTGTGAAACATCATGTTGCAAATAGCATCTCCAACATGCGCAATACCATTTTGATTGTGGGTTATTGTTCCCCAACCTCCTTGGGAGCACGCCTTCAGCAACCTGGCTTACGCGAAATTTCTATTTTTGGACAAATACACGAAATTAAGGCACGTATTGCTCGCATCGATGCTTTTTCGGGTCATGGCGATTACAACGAAATGATTGATTTCTTGGCTTGTCAGGATAAAGAAACGCTCCGTGAAGTGTTTTTAGTGCACGGTGAGTATGAAGTGCAGCAAGCATACAGCGAAAAATTAAAAATAGCAGGCTTTACCAATATTCATATTCCAAAAGCTCAGCAAACTTTCGATTTGTAAGGTGTTGAAATTTTTTGATTTTAGGAGGTTTACTTACTTCTAATTTGGAATCTATTTAGTAAATTCGATCGCACAGAGAGAGATAACAAACAAATAACTATTTAATTAGCACTAAAACCATAGTATAATACCATTATTTACCATGGTTGTATTATTTCTTAGTGTTAAAATATTTGCTTGCTGAATTTAAAAAGTTTGTTGTTCACAAAAAAAACGTTTATCTTAGAGCGATTTTTAATTAAAAACATATACTTCTTACAAACGCATGAAAAACAATTATTGCATTATTATGGCTGGTGGCATTGGAAGCCGCTTCTGGCCCTTTAGTAGAAACAATCGTCCCAAACAGTTTCTCGATTTCTTTGGTACTGGCAGATCGTTACTTCAAATGACATTTGACCGTTTTCGTCATGTTGTTCCCGCAGAAAATATTCTCATTGTTTCCAACGTCATTTATAAAGATTTGATTCTGGAGCAATTACCCGAAATAAAACCTTCACAAATATTATTAGAGCCAAACCGAAGAAATACAGCTCCTTGCATTGCTTATGCTGTGAATCGTATCAAAGCCATTACCGACAAAGCAAATATCATAGTGGCACCATCCGACCACCTTATTCTGAAAGAGATGGATTTTGTTGAGACTATTAAAACAGGCATTCAGTTTATCGAAAACAATGATTGCTTGCTCACCTTAGGCATAAAGCCAAGTCGCCCCGAAACGGGTTATGGCTACATACAAATTGGCGAGGGAGAGAGTGCCTTGCGCAAAGTGAAAACATTTACCGAAAAACCGAATGCTGAATTGGCACAAATATTTTTTGAAACCGGTGAGTTTTATTGGAATTCAGGCATTTTCCTTTGGAATCTGCAAACGATTGATAGCGCATTTACTAATTTATTACCCGAAGTTGCTACCAAATTTGATGAGGGCAAAGGACTTTATAATACGGACAAGGAACAGGATTTTATCGACATCATGTATCCTACATGTCCTAATATATCAATTGATTATGGTGTTTTAGAAAAATCGTCGGATGTGTATGTGCTTTGTTCAGACTTTGGATGGTCTGACTTAGGAACCTGGGGTTCGCTTTACGAACTGTCGCCCAAAGACGAGCAGCAGAATGTAACACTCAAGTGCCAAACTATGCTTTACGAGAGCAACAATAACATTGTAGCTTTACCTGAAAATAAATTAGTAGTTTTGCAAGGCTTGGATGGCTATATTGTGGCTGAAGCCGACCATGTTTTGCTTATATGCAAATTAGAAGATGAGCAAAAAATAAGACAGTATGTGAACGATGCTACTGTGAACTTTAGCGAAAAATTCATTTAATTTATCACACATTTTATGGGACTTTTCAGTTTATATAAGCCACGCGAATATGGTTATCGCTACATATATTACGACCCCAAAAAGGAAGAAATACGTGCTAAGGAAAAACAGATTGCAGCTGAGTTAGCTGGCGAAGCGCGTCAGCCTATCCTCAAACGAGGCGTGTTTAAAGAAATGGCTCTAAAAAACAAGAATATTAGAGTTGCCGAAATGCGAAAATCAAATCTTCGTTTAGTAATTATCTTATTTTTGATGCTTGCCATTTTGTATTTTATATTTCAATGAGCGATATTATTCATTTATTACCCGATGCCGTTGCCAATCAAATTGCTGCCGGTGAGGTTATTCAACGACCCGCATCGGTCATCAAGGAACTTGTTGAAAATGCCATTGATGCTGGGGCTACAGCAATTCAGATTGTTATAAAAGATGCTGGGCGCACTCTTATTCAGGTTACTGATAATGGCTTCGGCATGAGCGAAACCGATGCGCGTATGGCTTTTGAACGCCATGCTACATCCAAAATTCAAAACGCCGACGATTTGTTTGTATTACGTACGATGGGTTTCAGGGGCGAAGCTTTAGCTTCTATTGCGGCGGTGGCGCAAGTCGAACTGCGTACCCGCAAGCACGACGATGAACTGGGCGTGTTGATTGAAATTGCCGGCACACGTATTTTCAAACAAGAAACTATTCAGTGTGTTGCCGGCACTACTTTTTTTATAAAAAATTTATTTTTCAATGTGCCTGCTCGACGTCGCTTCCTTAAAAGCGATAATGTGGAAAAATCGCACATTTTAAATGAATTTTACAGAATGGTATTGGTAAATCCTGCTGTCGAGTTTTCGTTTTTTGATGGCGATGACGAATTATATCGCCTGCCTGCCGCCAATTTAAAAATGCGCATAGACAATGTATTTGGCAGCTCGAAAAAGAGAATTCCCCAGCAGTTGCTCAATATCGAATCTTCATCTGGCTTGGTCGATATTATAGGATTTATAGGCAAGCCAGAGTTTGCACAAAAATCGGCACAGCAATATTTCTTTGTAAATGGGCGCTATATGCGTCACCCTTATTTTCACAAAGCAGTGATGTTGGCTTACAACCAAATGATTCAGGCTAACGAGAACCCCAGTTATTTTATTTATTTCGAGGTGGACCCACAAAGTATCGACATTAACATTCATCCTACCAAAACCGAAATCAAGTTTGAGAATGAGCAAGCTATTTGGTCTATTTTATCGGCTACCGTAAAAGAGGCTTTGGGTAAATTTAATGTGATACCCTCCATCGATTTCGACAGTGAGGGTGCGCTCGAGATACCTTTGAACGTGCATCCTGAAAATGTGAAACCGCCACAAACTTCGTTTAATCCAGCTTATAATCCATTCAGCACATCCTATAAACGTCCTGCCTTGGAGTGGGAAAAGTTATATGATGGTTTTGAGAAAACAGCAAATCATAGCGCTCCTGAAATTAAGCCCACAGATTCACTTCATTTCGAAAGCGATTTTGGTAGTGGCTTTGAGTTTTTTGACTCGCGTCCTGAGCAGCAAAAAATTGCCGGTAACGAAGAGTCATATACTGCCAATTTTCAGTTTAAAAATCGCTATATCATAACAAGTATAAAATCGGGAATGCTTATTATCGACCAGCAACGTGCACATTTCAGAGTGCTTTATGAGCATTATTTGCTTGCAAATAAACTACATATTGCACATTCGCAACAACTTATTTTTCCGGAATCAATAGCGCTTAGGCACGAGGAAATGCTTTGCTATCAGCAGTTAGAGGACGCTTTGAAAGCCTATGGTTTTCGTATTGAAGTGGCTGAGAATAGTTTGCTTCTTGTGCACGGTACACCAGCTCTTTTGGCTGCTTCGGGGGTTGAAGCTTTGATACATGAAATGCTTGACAACGTTCAAAATACAGGTTTAGTTACTGCCGAAAGTGTAGGCGAAAAAATAGCTTTGCTTTTGGCGAAGGCATCGTGCATTCAAGTAGGTCAAAAACTTTCTGCTGAAGAAATGTCGAATCTTATCGACCGTTTGTTTGCTTGCGAAAATAATAATTACACACCAGATGGCAAAAAAATTCATACCACGCTTACGCAAGAAGAGATGTTAGCTCGATTTTAATGTTCTTTGCTTATCGTTGTGTATTTTCGATGGCGATACCAAGGATAAAATAAACCAAACAAAATTAGAATTAATAGCGGTATAGTTACGGCAGTGAGTTGCCAAAAAACTTTGTCGTCAGCAATAATTTTTTTGTTCAATAGGCGTAGCTTGAGTGTACGCGAGCGCAAATCGAGCCATCGTGGGTCGTCGGCTAAGTAAAGTACGGCGTGTTGTACAAAATCCTTATTACCAAACTGTTGGTTCATGTAGCGGTCGAACCCAAGACTCATAGTTGTGCTATCGCTGGCTATTCCGTTGGTTTCGTTGCGTATGATGTCGCCATCGGCAACTACAAGTTGGCGGGTAGGCAAGCTAACATCGCGTATTGCAGCTACATTATGCAAACTGTCTGGTAACATTCTATGCTCAAAATTGGATGTGAACTGTCCTTCTATCAAAACGGCTACAGGTAGGTATTGTTGGTTAAAATACTGTTTGTCCTTGGGATTTGGTAATGTGGCGATATTAATCGTAGCAGGAGTATTGATAGCATGGGTGTTGTCTGAAGTAGCTAATAGAGCTGTTGCTTCTACTGCTTTTTTGTCACCAACCAAGCTTATCGAAGAGGCAAATTCACTTCGAACTTCAGTGATATTTTTAGTAATAGGATGTTGAAATGAGGTGAGCAACAGCGGAGCGAAAAACCAGGGTGCTGGTTCAAATTGAGCTTCGGCCTGTGCAGGCGCAATATTCACAGGCATTTGCGCACATTGTACATCTTGAAGCAGGTCAGCATTGATGCGAACCCCATATTTAAATAACTGGTCGGAGAGATTCAAGTCCAATGCAATGGCTGGTGAAAGCCCATTTTTCGACAAATTTTCGCTCGCTATCCTCACGCCATCCAAAAACCAAAATATCTTGCCACCTCGCATCAGATATTGGTCAATCACAAATTTGTCTTTTTCGCTAAAAGGCTGTGTTGGTTTAGCAATAATGATTGCTTTGTAGGCGTCTAATACAGCAGCGTCGGTGCCAATAATGCCACGATCAATTTGAAAATAGCGACTCAGTGCTTTGCTAATATCGTACGTTTCGGCTTCGTTGAGTTCACCATGCCCTTCAATAAAAGCAATTTTTTCGACCACACTGCGCATGGCACGGCGAATGCCGTCAGTAATTTCAAATTCTAAATTTTCAATAGAAATATTTAGATTTTCTTCACCCGAAATACCTCGAATATTTTTGAGTAAATTCACATAAACTGTTTTGTTGTTGTAGTCAATTTGGAGCCACGGAAAAATTATTTTTTGAATTGCTTTTCCTTCTTTATCGCGTTCGTAAATGGCAGTTGGCTTCATGCCAAGTGCTGTTAGCTGAGCAAAATTTCGCTCCCGTGCGTCAGCGCTCTCGGCATGTGCCGGATTTGTAATTTGAAGTTCAATATCTTGTCCTGCATATACATGTAACTCGTCGATAAGCTCTATGCTGGATTTTTTGAGGCGTTGAAAACCAGGATTGAGCTCCCCATCTAAGTATAATGTAAAATGCAGCTTTGCAGTGGCTTGTTGCATCAACGATTTTGTTTGAGGCGCAATACTGTAGCGTTTGTCCGAAGTAAGGTCCAAACGAAAGAAGAAAAACCACGACAATAGCACTATGCAGCCACAAACAGCTAATGATATAACCTTGGTTTTTAAAGAATTAGACATTGTATCTTTATTATTTTATTTCAACATCAAAGGGCATTCTTGCTTGTATTCCGTTGAGATGTTGTGCATTTTTTATTTTTCTGAACAATTCATAGTGCTCGCTAAGCTGAGATTTGAGTATGCTTGTTTCAATTTTTGTGTCAAAATCTTTCATTATTTTGGTTACAAAATCTTCCTTTTCAGGATATTCTTTAAGCATATATTTTGTCAATTTTGCTTGCTTTACGGCTATTGCAATGGCATCGTTCAAACCCCCAATTTTGTCCACTAAACCTAATTTTAGTGCGTCTTCTCCTGTCCATACCCTTCCTTGTGCAATTGCATTAATTTGCTCGGGTGATTTTTTTCGACCATCAGCACAGCGTTTTACAAACAATTCGTAGCCTCGGTTCACGTAGTTTTGCATCAGATTTCGTTCTTCGGGGCTGAAGGGTCTATTTACAGAGATAGCATCACTTAGTTTGTTGGTTTTTACTCCATCGTAACTTACACCAAGTTTTTCGTTTAAGCCTGACAAGTTAGGTATTAGTCCAAAAATACCTATCGAGCCAGTGATGGTGTTGGGTTGTGCAACAATTTTATTAGCCATACACGAAATGTAATACCCGCCTGAAGCTGCGTAATCGCCCATCGAAACAATAAGTGGCTTTTTGGCTTTGAGTAGGCTTAAAGCTCGCCATATTTGTTCGGAACCATAAGCGCTACCACCTGGCGAACTCACGCGAAACACCACGGCTTTCACATTGGTATCTTTGGCAACATCTGTAATGGTTTCTACCAATTTTTCGGAGTTTATGCCATCTGTTTCACCGTTGTCGATGCCTCCTATGGCATAAATCAGGGCAACCTTTTCTTTTTCAAACTTTTCGGCATTTGGCACCCTGACCATGTCGTCATGTTTTATTATCTTGAAGTCTTTCACTTGCTTAGCAAGTATGCTATCCACCTCATCTACATACACTAACGAATCAACTAAATGGGTAGCTTTCAATTTTTCGGCAGGTTGAAACATCATCATAGCATCGGCATACGCTTGGAGGCTATCTGTTGCAATTTTACGAGTTTTATGAATGTCTAAAACGATGTTTTTCCAAATTGAACCAATAAATACAGTTATTTGCTCGCGGTTGGCATCGCTCATTTTTGTGTTTATATAAGGCTCAACAGCCGATTTGTAAGTGCCCACTTTCACCACTTGCATTTCCACGCCAATTTTATCTAAGGTGTTTTTAAAGAACATTAGTTCAGCCGAAAGTCCCTTAAACTCGAGCATGCCTTGGGGATTGATAAGCACTTTATTTGCCACAGAGGCTAAGTAATAGTTGCGCTGTAAATAATTGTCGGCATAAGCCACAATAAATTTTCCGCTTTTTTTGAAATCTATCAGCGCATCTCTAATTTCCTTAAATGATGCATAGCCGCCCATAAGCGTCCCACCTTTTAGGTAAATTCCTTTGATGTTTTCATTGTTTTTGGCTTTTTTTATGTTTTCTATCAAATCGTCTAATCCAATTTCTTGTTGTACCTTACTGCCAAATGCTTCGGCAAAAGCACCGCCAAACGGATTATCCTCCGACCGATCGACTAACGTGCCAGTCAGGTCAATTTGATAAATAGAATTTTCCGAAATTTCGGTTTCTTTATCCTTAGAATTTGCTATGGCTCCAAATATCCCAAAAAACAAGAGTACACTTAGAATGGTTGCCAACATGATTCCGACCATGGTGGCTAAGGTGAATTTAAAAAATTGTTTCATACTTCGAGCGTTTTTTTGAGGTTTGTATCTTAATTTAATACTATCATTTTATTAGTTTCTTGCAAAGAAAAAGAAATTATTTTGAATTACAAAACAATATTATCGAATAACGATATATTATTATTGCCTAAAATTGTTCAAAATGGTTAGAATAAGTATGCTTTCATACAAGTGCTAAAAAAAAATCCTATATTTGCAGCCTCACTCTGATAATAAACGCACAGAACTGCCATGTACGAAGAACTTTTAGCACTCGACCCAGTACGAATAAATTTTTCTGCTTCGGGAATGAATATTATTAATATCATATTGAGCTTCATTATGTTTGGGGTAGCTTTGGATATTAAGACAGGGGTGCTTTTACAAATATTTCGCCAGCCAAAATCTTATTTAATAGGTTTGATTTCTCAGCTTGTAGCTTTGCCTTTGGTAACTTTTTTGCTTATTATTTTGTTGGGAAATAATATAACGCCCACTATGGCTATGGGTATGATTTTAGTGGCGTCGTGTCCGGGAGGTAATATATCAAATTTTATTTCATCGCTTTCCAAAGCAAACACAGAGTTATCCGTGGGATTAACAGCAACCACCACCCTCTTAGCAACCATTACCACGCCCTTTAATTTTGCTTTTTGGGGTGGGCTGTATGTCAATTACACTTCAAAACATGCTTCACATGTGCTGCAACCTTTGATAATTGACAATGCTCAAATGTTCGAGACAGTGTTTATTTTGCTTGGTATTCCACTCATTTTGGGCATTGTATGTGCAAAATATCTTACCATGCTAACACAAATGCTCCGAAAACCGATTCAGATACTTTCTATTGTTTTTTTTGTGGCAATGATTGTGCTTGCGTTTGCTAATAATTTTAATTTGTTTTTGAAATACATTTATTTTGTGTTTGCCATAGTGTTTATTCATAACTTTTTGGCTTTGTTTACGGGTTTTGGTTTGGCTACTTTGTTTAAGTTGCCTCATGCCGACCGGCGATCAATAACAATTGAAACAGGCATTCAAAATTCAGGTTTAGGTTTGGTCTTGCTATTTAATCCTAAAATTTTTCCACCCAATTTGGCTTTGGGAGGTATGTTATTCATCACTGCATGGTGGGGAGTCTGGCACATCGTTTCCGGATTGTCGCTTGCGGCTTATTGGCACCGAAAACAATGTTAGAAAACGAAATTCTCCTCTTGCGAGCTGTGGAACCAGAAGATTTAGAACTACTATATGTGTGGGAAAATATCCCCAACTTATGGCATGTTGGCAATACGCGGCAGCCTTATTCACGCTTTGCTATCAAGCAATATATCGAACAAGCCGACAGCACCATTTTCGATTCGGGGCAGTTGCGCTTGATGATTGTGCTGAAGGTATCCGATGTGGCTATCGGCACGGTTGATTTATTCGACTTTGACGTATATCATAGTCGCTTAGCGTTAGGGCTTTTCATTGATGCTAACTTCCAAGGAAAAGGCTATGCAACACAAACGCTGCGATTGGTGGAGGACTATGTGTTTCATTTTTTAAAAATCAATCAATTGTATTGTCATATTGCAGCTGACAACCTGGCAAGTCGTGCAATGTTTGAAAAAGAACGCTATGAAATGCATGGCACGCTTAAAAATTGGATAAATACTCCTTCAGGCTTCCGAGATATTCTTGTGTTTCAACGTTTTAACACTACTAAATAAATAATACAATAGTCTGATTTGTTGGTGTTTATCTGTTCTGTGTTGCTTGTTGCAGGCAGAAAATAAAAATATTTGCACAAAATATTTTTGTACATTTAGAAAAAGTCATACATTTGCAAGACTAATTAGTATTAACAAAAAAATTAAAGAAAATGGCTTACGTAATTTCAGAAGATTGTATTGCTTGCGGCTCATGTATTAGCGAATGTCCTGTTGATGCAATATCGGAAGGTGATATCTATGTTATTGACGCAGATGTATGCACCGATTGTGGAACTTGCGCTGATGTTTGTCCTTCAGAAGCAATTAGTCCCGTTAACTAAAAAAATCCTTGTGGTTTTACAGTAGGCTGCCTGAAATTTCAGGCAGCCTTTTTTGTGCTTCTAAGTCTTCATCTTTATTAATATTGATTTGGGGACACAAAAAAATGTTGTTAGGTTGTAAAAACCTGACCAATTGCAATCGTATATTGTACTACTTTGGGCTTTTTGAATGAAATCTACAACCAATGTTATATGTT
>MNZK01000106.1 GCA_001873635.1 Porphyromonadaceae bacterium CG2_30_38_12
TGATATTTATTTAATACTAAAAATGATAAATAGCTCGAAATTATTTAAGTAAATTCAATATGCTTTGTTCTAATTCCGACACAGTAAATGGTTGTCCATACACTTTATTGAATTGAAAATAATCGCCTGGAACTTTAGAACGTAAATAAGTTGCAAACTGACCGCTATTTAGTTCACAAATCAATACTTTTTTATAACTTTTCAGGACAGCCTTGGTGTTGCGTGGTAGTGGATGAATGTAATTAAAATTGGCAAAAGCAACTTTTTCCCCGGCTTTATTCAAATTATTCACTGCCGTTTTGATATGTCCTTGCGTAGAACCCCAACCCACCACTAATAACTCGGCAGAGCTTTCACCTTCCACTTCAAGTTCGGGAACAACCTGGGCAATATAATCTATTTTTGCCTGACGCGTATCCACCATTTTTTGATGGTTTACAGCTTCAGTACTTACTGCACCGGTTACGTAATCTTTTTCCAAACCGCCATTTCGCTGCGCAAAACCTTCCATGCCAGGTACAGCCCAATAGCGCGACAAAGTTTTAGGATCGCGCGATGTAACATGCACATCTTCCATACCTTGGCGTACAAAATTTGGCTTAATATCTTCCAATTCGGCTAATTTTGGCAATTTCCACAACGCAGTGCCGTTGGCAATAAAAGTATCTGACATGAGAATTACGGGCGTCATGTGTTCCAGCGCAAGTTTGCAAGCCATGTAGGAAAAATGGAAACAATCAGCGGGTGTGCTTGCAGCAATTACTACCACAGGCGATTCGCCATTCCTTCCATACAGTGCTTGTAGTAAATCAGTTTGCTCTGTTTTGGTAGGTAGTCCAGTTGAAGGTCCGCCACGTTGCACGTCCACAATGACCAAGGGTAGTTCGGCCATCACGGCAAGTCCAATAGCTTCCGATTTGAGCGCTAAGCCAGGTCCTGAAGTGCTTGTAGCTGCCAACGAACCAGCAAATGAAGCACCTATGGCTGTAGAAATACCTGCAATTTCATCCTCTGCTTGCATAACCTTGATACCAAGTTCTTTGCGAGCTGCTAATTCCTGCATAATGTCGGTAGCTGGCGTAATGGGATAACTTCCCAAAAAAAGTTGTAATCCGGCTTTTTCGGCTGCTGCTATCATGCCCCAAGCAGTTGCTTTATTTCCGCTAATGCTTGTGTATTTTCCTTTGGGTACATCATTCGATTTTTCGACCAAATAAGTTGATATTGCCAAATGCAAATTATGTCCATAATTGAAACCATCGGTAAGAACTTTCACATTAGCAGAGAGTATAGTAGGTTTTTTCCCAAATTTATTCGTCAGAAAATGAATTGCTTGGTCGATAGGGCGATTAAATAACCAACAAACTAAACCCAACGCAAACATATTTTTACTCCGAACCATCGATTTGTTATCCATATCGAAGCCTTCGAGAGCGGAAACTGTAAGTGAACTTAGAGCTGCTGGAATAATTTGAATTGTATCGGGGATATTTAACTCCTCGAAAGGATTGTCTGTGGTGAAACCAGCTTTGGTTAAATCCGATTTCTGAAACGAATCGGTATCAATGATAAGCACCGCATTTTTTTTCATACCCTTAGCATTAACCTTGAGTGCTGCTGGGTTCATTGCCACCAACACATCAGCATCATCGCCAGGTGTAAAAATTTTGGAAGCACCTAAATTTACCTGAAATCCCGATACGCCAGTTACGGTACCTTGCGGAGCACGAATTTCGGAAGGAAAATCAGGGAAAGTGGATATTTCGTTTCCTAAAATTGCAGAAAGATTGGAGAACAAAGTTCCCGTTAATTGCATGCCATCGCCCGAGTCGCCTGTAAAACGTATCACAACATTTTCTAACTCGGTTTGCTTTAAATCACTCATTTTTTTTTGATTAATTTACTTTGTGTTTTTCATTTCTATGTTTACTAAATTTCGGTTTACAACAAATTAGAAGTCTGCATTGTTCGGTGTGCGAGGAAATGGAATTACATCGCGTATATTTGTCATGCCTGTTACAAACAGCATCAAACGCTCAAAACCTAAACCAAAGCCAGCATGTGGTGCAGTGCCAAAACGACGTGTATCCAAATACCACCAAATGTCTTTAGTCGGAACTCCCATTTCGGAAGCTCTCCTACTTAATTTTTCAAAATCTTCCTCACGCTGAGAACCGCCAATAATTTCGCCAATTTTGGGGAATAACACATCCATTGCACGCACTGTTTTGCCGTCGTCGTTCTGTTTCATGTAAAACGATTTAATTTCTTTGGGATAATCAGTCAGTATAACAGGTTTTTTGAAATGTTGCTCAACCAAATATCTTTCGTGTTCCGATTGCAAATCAGTTCCCCAGCCCACCGGAAATTCAAATTTATATCCTTTAGCTACTGCATCCTCTAATATGGCAACTCCCTCGGTGTAAGTGAGGCGTTTGAAATCGTTGTTTACTACAAAATTTAATCGTTCAAAAAGTTCCTTGTCGTACATGGTAGATAAAAAATCCAAATCATCCTTGCAATTGTCCAATGCCCATCGAATGCAGTATTGAATAAAATCCTGTGCCAACTGCATATTCTCTTCTATTTCGTTGAAAGCGACTTCGGGCTCAATCATCCAAAATTCGGACAAATGGCGGGGAGTGTTGGAATTTTCGGCACGAAAAGTTGGTCCAAAGGTATAAATAGAACCCATCGACATAGCAGCTAACTCGCCCTCTAATTGCCCAGATACGGTTAAACTGGCTTGTTTGCCAAAAAAATCCTTACTGTAATCGATCGAGCCGGTTTCGTCCTTCTTCAAGTCGTAGAGGTTCAGGGTAGTAACCTGAAACATTTGTCCGGCACCTTCACAATCGGAAGCAGTGATAATAGGAGTATGGAAATAGAAAAACCCACGTTCGTGGAAAAAGCGATGCACTGCCATCGCCATGTGATGACGGATGCGGAACACGGCGCCAAAAGTATTGGTGCGTGGACGCAAATGGGCTATTTCTCGCAAAAATTCGAGTGTGTGTCCTTTTTTTTGTAAGGGGTATGTTTCGGGGTCGGCAGCACCGTAAATTTGAATTTCGGCAGCTTGTATTTCTACACTTTGTCCCTTGCCAAGCGACTCTACCAATGTGCCCGTAACCGAAATGCAAGCACCAGTGCTTATAGGTTTCAGAAACTCTTCGCCAAACTTTTCATTTTCGGCAACTACCTGAATGTTGTGTATCGTTGAACCATCGTTGAGGGCAATAAAACTCACATTTTTGTTTCCTCTTCGTGTGCGTACCCATCCTTTAATGTTGATAGTTTTACCATATTCTGTACTTTGAAGCGCTTGGGCAATAATTGTTCTAACCATTTTGTTTTTTACGAAAATTAAATTTATATTTTACAGAATTGCAAAAATACGAAATATGATTGAAATAATAACAGTTTTGAACTACTATTCAAAATTTTCTTTCAGAGCTAGCTAAATTTAGCTTTTTATTTCTATATTTGCAAGTCATTTACATAGCGATGGTATCAGCCTTTAACAGCCACGAATAGCTAATAATACCTACTTATAAATTAAATGTAATTGTTATAGCAAAGATACTTTTTTTTTGTAGGATTGTGTAAATTCAACAACTCGCATTACTGCTCTTTGTAAAGTCACATCATTTATACATGCATCACAGTATCTAATTATCTCGAAACGAATATAATATGAAGCAATTATTACTCATTGGGTTTGGTGGTTTTGTTGGAACAATTTTTCGCTTTTTGGTACAGAAACTAAATTTGCAGGTGCATTTTTTTTCAATTCCCTTCGGAACATTAGCAGTTAATGTCATTGGAAGCTTACTCATTGGTTTCATAATCGGTATTTCATCAAAAAACGATCTACTTTCACCCAACTTACGCCTCTTTTTAATGGTAGGGTTTTGCGGCGGATTTACTACCTTTTCATCCTTTACCGCCGAAAATCTAACTTTAATGCAAAACGGACAGTTTGCAACTGTTCTCTTATACACTGGGATGAGCATCTTTCTCGGGTTTGCGGCTGTTTATTTTGGATATATTAGCTCTAATTTATTATAATATGAACACATTAGGAAACAGTTTATTAAAAATTTATGCCAGTACAACAGACAAAATTGGCTTCGACTTAGTATACGAGCATATTATTCATGTTGCAAAACAAAATAAAATTGCTGGTGTAACGGTTTATCGGGGCATTATGGGCTTTGGTAAGAGCAGTATGCACATTGAGCAATCACGATTTTGGGAATTAACCGAGAAGCTTCCTGTGGTGATTGAAATTATTGACAATACAGAGGCAATTGAAAGCTTTTACGAATTGATAAAAAAGGATTTAGAAAAAGTGCCTAAAGGTTGCTTAGTAACTTTACAAGCAATAGATATTAAACTTCAAAAAATGGGCATTAGCATGCAATAATACGCTTTAGCCCAAACGAAATCAAATAAACACACTAACTGAAACAGGTAGCGGATGTGGTGGCAAAAGCAGTTCATCAAGCTTTGCTTGTATCAAAGCTTTTAAAAACAACTAAAAAAAATCACGAAATAATGCGTGTTTTCACAAAAAAGGCTTTGCATTTTTGTTTGCAAAGCCTTTTAGTATTTTTACGGACTGAATTATTTCCTGTTTTCGGGTAAACCATACGTATCAACCACGAAATCAATGTCTTTATCGCCCCTCCCACTCAGGTTTACTAAGATGGAGGAATGTGGATTTTCTTTTGCCAATTTAATAGCATAAGCTACTGCATGAGCACTTTCGAGTGCCGGAATAATTCCCTCCAAACGACTGAGTTCATAAAAAGCATCAATAGTTTCTTGGTCATTAATAATATCGTAATTCACTTTTTTCAAATCTTTCAGCATGCTGTGCTCGGGTCCAACTCCAGGATAATCCAAGCCGCTGGCAACAGAATATACCGGACTGGGTTCACCTTTTTCATCCTGCAACACATAACACTTAAAACCATGTATAATACCTGGAGTACCTTTGGTCATCGTGGCAGCATGATCGCCCAATTCCATGGATCTTCCTGCTGGTTCGACGCCATAAAGCTGACATTCCTCATCATCCAAAAAAGCTGAAAAAAGCCCCATAGCATTGCTACCTCCACCAACACAAGCCACCACTTTATCGGGTAATTCGCCAGTCATTTCAAAAAACTGTTCCTTTGCTTCAATCCCCACAACACGTTGAAAATCGCGTACCATCATGGGAAAAGGATGTGGCCCAACAACCGAGCCAATACAATAGATTGAATTGATTGGATCTTCCAAATAAGCTCCAAAAGCAGAATCTACAGCTTCTTTCAATGTTTTTAGCCCGTGAGAGACAGGAACTATTTTGGCACCCAATATTTCCATACGCACCACGTTTGGATGTTCTTTGGCAATGTCCACTTCACCCATGTGTATTTCACATTCCAAACCGAAATATGCAGCGGCGGTAGCCAAAGCAACACCATGTTGCCCCGCACCTGTTTCGGCAATAAGTTTCTTTTTACCAAGATGTTTAGCCAGCAAAGCTTCACCCATGCAATGATTAAGTTTGTGTGCCCCGGTATGATTCAAGTCTTCTCGTTTCAAATAAATCCGACCACCATATTTTTCGGACAAACGATTGCAAAAATAAACAGGTGTAGGCCTTCCCTGATAATGTTTCCGAATACTGCGCAGTTCAGATATAAAATTATGTGATTTGCTAATTGCATAATAAGCATCTGTGATTTTTTTCATTTCCACTTCGAGAATAGGTGGAATAAATGCGCCACCGTACTCATTAAAAAACCCATCTTTATCCGGAAATTTTTTAAAATAATTGTCAGCCATAATTTTGTTGAATTTATAATTTGTAAATAAATACGCTGTTTTCTTATCAAATACATGCAAATATACAAAATTAGATTATAAAAAAATATTGTATTACAGGTATTTTAATGATTTTTTACTTTGTCATAATTTACGATCTTGCTTATCATTCAGCTAACTAATCTGGTAACGGTTAGATGAAAGAAAATATTTATCTTTGCAATTGCAAAATTATATTCGAGAAATGAATTATGGTAAAAAAATGGGCTAAAACTTTCGATCAGTATTTTATTTTTAAGTACATAATCAAGTGGTTTTTTTATGTAATACCCGTAGCGGTAGTTGTGGGATCGATGGTCGCACTTTTTTTGTGGCTTTTAGATTTCGCAACAAGCATTCGCTGGGCTAATGGTTGGTTACTGTATTTTTTGCCTTTCGTTGGCGTTGCCATTGTGGCACTTTACAAATTCAAAGGAAAAAATGCTGAGGCAGGTAATAACTTAGTGATGGACGAAATTCACAAGCCTGGTGGAGGTATTCCTTTCCGAATGGCACCATTTGTACTTATTTCAACCGTTGTTACACATCTTTTTGGAGGGTCGGCTGGTCGCGAAGGTACGGCAGTGCAAATTGGTGGTAGTGTGGCAAATTATGTTGGCAAAAAGCTTCGACTAAATAACGAAGACCTCCGTATTTTGCTCATGACTGGAGTTGCTGCAGGTTTTGGAGCGGTATTCGGGACACCCCTTGCAGGAACCATTTTTGCTCTCGAAGTAATTGCCATAGGGCGTATTAAGTACGATGCACTACTTCCGGCTTTTTTTGCAGCTACGCTTGCTGATGTGGTTTGCACTTTGTACGGCATACATCACACGCACTATCACATTAACTTTCACGAACAAGCCTCCAGTATTGGTATTTTTAACCTGAATTTCAATTACAAAATTCTTTTTTGGGTAACCATTGCTGCCGTTTTGTTTGGTTTAGTAAGCAATTTTTTTTCCGAAGCGTCACACTCCATAAAAAGCATTGCACAGAAACATGTAAAATGGAAATACGCTATTCCGGCAATAGGAGGAGTTTTGATAATAGTACTCACTTTTATGGTGGGTACTACGGATTATTTAGGCTTGGGCGTAACTACGCAGAGTGGCACAGGAAATAGCTTGGTGAATGCCTTTAAAACTGGCGGTGTGGATAATTTCAGTTGGTTGTGGAAACTAGTATTCACAGTAATCACCTTGAGCACCGGCTTTAAAGGTGGCGAAGTTACCCCGCTTTTCTTTATTGGAGCGGCTTTAGGAAACGTTATTGCTATGCACACTGGAATGCCGGTTGATTTGTTTGCAGCGTTAGGATTTATTGCCGTTTTTGCAGGGGCTACCAACACACCCTTAGCTTGCACGTTTATGGGAGTCGAATTATTTGGAGGTGAGCATGTGCTGTATTTTGCAATAGCAACTTTTATTGCTTATTATTTCAGCGGCCATTCGGGCATTTACACTTCACAACGGGTGAGCGTTTCGAAGGCTGACCTTACCGACCACCTAAACCTCAAAAACACATTGAAATATATCCGTGAAAATAAAAACAAAGGAAATGAAAAAACAAATTAAAACTCACTCATTAGGTAAGTTGCGTATTTACGTTAAAACAGGCGAAAATATCAAATCAAAAACATTGCTACGCAAAATGTTTCCGACCAGCCTCTATCGGAATATTATCAACATTGCCAAAGAAGATGGCATAATGAATGCCTCGGCATTTAATGCCCATATAAGCTTTAGCGGCGATAGCAAAATAAAACAATTTTCATACGAATCGGATAACAGTGGACTTACCGTTTGTGTTGAATTGATTGACACCAGAGAAAAACTGCAACATTTTTTTATAAAACACAGCGTGTTGCTAAAAGATAAAGTGGTGATATACAAAGAAGTGGAGTATTGGGATGTGGAATAAACTATGCTGCAATGGAAAATAAATTTAACAATTCGCAACACTTTAACTATTAATTCATTTTAAGTCAGGCTTTTATGTTTATCTATTTCTCCATTCATTTTTTCAAAACGGCGATTCGTTATTGTTTCCGGCTAAAAAACCATTGTTTTGGGGTAGTGATTTCTCACCCTTATCGTAAAAAGTATCGCCGCCGCTAAAGTCATTCAATTTGGATGAAATGGTTTGATAACCGGCAAAATTATCTTCATCGGTTACATCATCTTTATTCAAAAATTTCGCGTACGTGTTTTTGAATTTGAGTTGCACATCGCCCGTAGCCCCATTACGGTGCTTGGCAACAATTATTTCGGCAATTCCAAGCAACGAATTTCCCTGAGGATCTTCCATAATTTTGTAATATTCAGGGCGGTGAATAAAGCATACCATGTCGGCATCTTGCTCAATGGCTCCCGATTCGCGCAAGTCGGACAGTTGTGGGCGCTTACCTTCGTGTCCGGTTCGTCCTTCCACGCCACGATTAAGCTGCGAGAGTGCAATGATGGGGATATCGAGCTCTTTTGCCAATCCTTTAAGCGAACGTGATATGATACTCACTTCCTGCTCACGACTACCAAAACTCATCCCACTGGCGTTCATCAACTGCAAATAATCAATAATCAGGCACTGCACTTTGTGCTCTTTCACTAATCGCCGCGCTTTGCTTCGCAGCTCAAACACCGAAAGACTTGGCGTATCGTCCACATATACAGGCGCATCAAGCAACAGGTTAATATCTTTATCAAACTTCTCCCATTCGTACTTATCCAATTGTCCGTTTTTTATTTTTTCGCCTTCGAGTTGGCAAACGTTCATGATAAGGCGATTAACCAACTGCACATTCGACATTTCAAGCGAAAACACAGCCACCGGAGAATTATAGTCCACAGCCATATTTTTTGCCATGGACAAAATAAAGGCAGTTTTCCCCATTGCCGGACGCGCAGCAATAATAATTAAATCGGATCGTTGCCAGCCGGAAGTAATTTTATCTAAGGCATGGAAACCACTCGGTACACCACTGGCTCCTTGCTTGGTAGCAGCAATCATCATGCGGTTACGAGCCTCAGTTATCACCGGATTAATCTGCGTAACATCTTTTTTCTGACTATTTTGCGACAGCTCAAAGAGCATTCCTTCAGCTTCTTGCATCAAATCATCCACATCCGTTTTATCGTCGAAAGCTTTCGATTGTATTTCGCTCGACACGCGAATTAACTCGCGGGCAAGGTATTTTTGAACAATGATTCGAGCGTGGTATTCTAAGTGTGCTGCCGACGACACTTTGGCAGTTAGCAGGGTTACGTAATAGGCTCCACCCACATCGTCGATATTGCCATTTTTTCGGAGTTGTTCCGTAACCGTATGCATATCAATAGGTTCCTGATGCAACGCCAAGGTCATAATCGCTTCAAAAATACGTTGATGCGTTGTTTTGTAAAAACAATCAGGTTTCAGTATTTCCGACACCATGGAGTAGGCATCTTTTTCGAGCATGATAGCTCCCAGCACAGCTTCTTCTAATTCGGGAGCTTGTGGTGGTAATTTACCATATTCATTGGCAGGAACAGGAATTGCTCCCGTATTTTTTTTGGAATAATTACGTTTTTCGGCCATACTTATCTGAATGTTTGCATCTATTTTTTTTGGGATGTCAAAAGTACAAAACTATTTTTGATTCACCATTAAAAAAGTTTCAACAACATGTTGATAAGTCTAAAAAATACTAGTAAGTCGTTGGTTAGCAAGTTGGCAATACTCCGCATCGAGTTCAAAGCCAATGAAATTGCGCCCTAACATTTTGGCTGCAACAGCCGTACTTCCCGAACCCATGAATGGGTCGAGCACCACATCGCCTTTGTTACTACTAATTTCGATAAATGGGAGGCAAACCTTGAGCGGTTTTTGCGTTTTATGCTTGGTGCGTTCTTTTCCCATACAGATTGGCGTTTGGATAAAATTATGCATTTCATTCACTGGCTTGTGATTCCATGTTTTGGGTGTTCCTTTGGAAAAATGTACTAACATTTCCATGCTGTTGGCATACATTTTACGGGTATAGATGGCGGGAAAAGGATTTGTTTTGTGCCAATGAATTACTTTCCGAAACTGGAAACCTACACGTTCAACCATCCGGTTGAGGTAAGAAACAAAATCGTCGCCACACCACACATAGCCTGCCGCTCCAGGCTTACACACGCGGAAGCATTCCTGCAGCACATCCTCGATAAAATGCAAATACGCATCTTCCGATTGAAAACCATCAAAAGCAAACTCGGTAACCACATCTTTGTGGTTTTTAAGCCCTTGAATATTTTGTGCACGATATTGGTAGTAAGGAGGATCGGTAAAAAGCAGATCAACCGACTCGTCGGGGAGCAATCGCAAACCTTCGAGGCAGGATTGATTGTAAATCACATTCAGTTTCATGCCTAATTATCAGGATGAGGCATTACAAACATCAAAATAAGATAGATCAATAAGCCAGGAAAAGCTGCTGATAATATTGACACCAAGACATAAGCCACACGCACCAAGGTAACATCTAATTTGAAATACTCAGCAATACCAGCGCATACACCAGCAATCATTTTATTGTACGAACGACGAAGTTTTTTTTCCATATTGGTAGTTATAAAAATGAATTTTATTTTATTCCACGAAGAAAATCAGCCACATCCATGCGTTTCTTTGCTGGAGCTTGTATGGATTTTAAACGCAAAAAACCGTTGAATAATGCAATTTTAATATATGTTTTCCCATCAGTGAAAACACTTCCCACCAGGTCGTTATGTGTTACTAATTCTTTTTCAGCAGCATAAACCTTCAAAAAAAGCAATTCGGAATTGGGCGACAACTGCATATTTATATGCGCAGTAGGGTAAGGCGAAAGCCCGCGAACGAAATTGAAATTCTCTTCAACGGATTTGTGAATGTCAATAGCACAGTTTTCTTTAAAAATTTTCGGTGCCGTTTTCAGTTCAATATCCTCGATTACAAATTGAGACTGGTCAATCGCATTTATTTTATGATCACGTAGCAAATCAATGGTTTGGCAAACCATCTTAGCTCCCAACACCATGAGCTTATCGTGAATGGAACCCGCATCATCTGATTCTAAAATAGGAATGCTGCGTTGTAAAATAATTTTTCCAGTATCAATTTCGTGTGTCAGAAAAAAAGTTGTAGCACCGGTTTGGGTTTCGCCCTGCATGATGGCGTAATTGATGGGTGCAGCACCACGATACTGTGGCAATAGTGAAGCATGCAAGTTGAAAGTGCCTAATGGAGGCATATTCCATACTAACTCGGGTAGCATGCGAAATGCCACAACAACCTGCACGTCGGCTCGCCACGATTTGAGAGCGTTTAAAAAACCCTGATCTTTGAGTTTTTCGGGCTGCAACAGAGGCAGCTGTTTCTCCAAGGCATATTGTTTTACGGGCGAAAATTGAATTTTATGTCCACGTCCGGCAGGCTTGTCGGGCATGGTAACAACTCCCACAACTTGGTAGTTATTCTCGACTAAAGTCTTGAGACTTTCCACCGCAAAATCAGGTGTTCCCATAAACACAATGCGCATAGGATTCAGATTTTATTTAAACGAAGCACCCACAATATCCAACAATTCGTTGGTGATGGATTGCTGTCTGGATTTGTTGTACTGAAGCGACAATTCTTGAAGCAAATCGCCTGCATTGTCGGTTGCAATTTGCATAGCCATTGTTCGAGCAGCATGTTCGGAAGCGTATGCCTCGAGGGCTGCACCAAACACACGCAAGCGCAACACCATAGGAATCAAAGCCTCTATCACTTCACTGCGCGATGGTTCGATAATGTAATCGGACTGAATGCCTTTTGTATCGGATACGCCCAAATCAACAGGTAAAAATGTATCCGCCACCAATTGCTGCGAGCCTTTACTGGCGTAATGGTAGTAAATCATTTTAACTCGATCGATTTCCTTGTTCAAGAAAAGCTGCATTATGCTGTCTGCCAGGGCAGCAACCTCATCAAAGGTTGGGTTGTTGGCAATGTGTTGGTAGTCTCCTGCACATTCCAAACCCAATTTGACACATGCTTGCATAGCTTTTTTGCCCACCGGATACACAATGACATCCTCTTTCCGAACGTCGCGATGCGTTTTGATAGATTGCTGTAAGCGTTTGATCAAATTTGCATTATAGCTACCACACAAAGATGAATTGGAGGCAAAAACAAGCACAGCAACATGTTTAATATCACGAATTTGAGCATAAGGCGAAGGTGTATCTAATTCATTTTGCAAATAGTTTTCCAGTATCTTATTCATCCCTTGTTTGTAGGGCAAAAAATTAGCTACAGCCCGCTCAGCTTTGCGAAGCTTAGCCGACGAGACCATTTTCATTGCCGATGTAATCTTTTCGGTAGATTTAACGGACTGAATGCGTGATTTTATTTCTTTTAATGACATGTGTGGATAAGTTATGCTTCAATGTTACAAGCTCTTCACAATTTGGTCGGCAACCTTTTCAATTGTTTGCATAATGGCATCGTTGATAGTGCCTGCCTTGATAGGCTCCAACACATCATCTTTGTATTTCAAATCAAGCAACTCCAAAAATTTTGATTGAAAAGTTTCCACTTTTTCAATAGCTAAATTTTTGAGCAAACCTTTTGTGCCGCAGTAAAGCACAGCCACTTGATGTTCGACTGACATGGGTGAGTGAAGTGCCTGAACAAGTAATTTGGTGTTTTTCTGACCTTTATTGATGGTCATAGCCGTAACCGGATCCATATCGCCACCAAATTTGGTAAAAGCCTCTAATTCACGAAATTGAGCTTGGTCAATTTTGAGTGTCCCCGCCACCTTTTTCATAGGCTTTATTTGTGCATTGCCACCCACACGCGAAACAGAAATTCCGACGTTGACAGCTGGACGATTGCCCTGATTGAACAAATCGGTATCCAAAAATATCTGACCATCGGTAATGGAGATAACATTGGTAGGAATATAAGCAGAGACATCGCCAGCCTGCGTTTCAATAACAGGCAATGCCGTGAGCGAACCACCGCCTTTTACTTTCCCTATGAGGCTCGCGGGCAAGTCGTTCATTTGCTCAGCAACTTCCTGACGCTGAATGATTTTAGCAGCACGTTCCAACAGGCGGGAATGCAAGTAAAAAATATCACCAGGATAAGCCTCACGACCCGAAGGGCGACGCAAGATAAGCGAAACTTCACGATAAGCCACAGCTTGCTTGGATAAATCGTCGTAAACGACTAAGGCATGACGACCTGTATCGCGGAAATATTCGCCAATAGCAGCACCCGCAAAGGGCGCATAATACTGCAAAGCAGCAGGGTCAGAGGCAGTAGCGGCAATTACCACCGTATATTGCAAAGCACCATGTTCCTGCAAGGTATTCACGATAGAGGCTACCGTAGAACCTTTTTGCCCAATGGCAACATAAATACAAAAAACAGGATTGCCAGCATCAAAAAACTCTTTTTGATTAATGATGGTATCGATGGCAATAGTTGTTTTACCAGTCTGACGGTCGCCAATGATTAATTCGCGCTGACCACGACCAATTGGAATCATGGCGTCGATAGCTTTTAATCCCGTTTGTAAAGGTTCGTTCACGGGCTGCCGAAAAATTACTCCGGGAGCTTTACGTTCCAACGGCATTTCGATTTTTTCACCACCTATAGCACCTTTACCATCAATAGGTTCACCCAAGGGATTGATAACGCGCCCTAACATACTTTCGCTCACCATAATAGAGGCAACTCGCTTGGTACGTTTCACAGTAAAACCTTCTTTAATTTCGCTGGTAGGTCCCAGCAAAACAGCGCCAACATTATCTTCCTCTAAATTCATTACAATGGCTTTCATGCCATTTTCGAACTCAAGCAATTCGTTTGCTTCTGCTTTATTAAGTCCGTAAATGCGCACCACACCATCGCCAACTTGCAGCACCGTTCCTACTTCGTCGAACTGCACAGAGGTATCAATACCTTCGAGTTGCATGCGCAACAGTTCGGAGACTTCGCTAACTTTTATTGTATCTGACATAATTTTTTCTAAAAATTCAATTCATTTTTTATCGTTTGCAACTGTCTTTTCATACTGGCATCCCAGCGTGTGTTGTCAATTTCGAGCATAAAACCGCCCAAAATAGCTGGGTCAATCACCTTCTCAATTTCTAACTGACCTTGATTTCGGCTTTCAATAATAGCTATAAGTTGCTTCTCAGTAAGCGCATCTACAGCATAAGCCGTTGTTAATTTACCTGAAAAAATATTTTTTTCGGCACGATACAAATCAGCAAACTTAAGCATCATACTATGCAGGTAAGCCTCCCTACCATTAGCAAGCACTAAGGAAACAAACCGTTCAAAAGCAGCACTTTGAGCGGGCTTTGTAGCCGTTAAAATTAGCTGCCTTTTTTTGTCGGTAGTGAGCATCGGATGTTCCAAAGCTGCACGCAGTTTCGGAAATTGCACAAAATTAGCAGCAACACTCTTCGCAATGGCATACACCTCCTCTAACTGATTTTCTTTTTTAGCAAACCCGAGTAGGGCAGCTGCATAGCGCGTTGCAATCATTCCATTATTCATACGTATCGCTTAGGATTTAGAAATGTTGATTTCATCCAATAAGCGCTGAATCATTCTTTGCTGCTCGTCCTTTTCTCCTAATTTGCTACGCATGACTTTTTCGGCAATCTGTACAGAGAGCGAAGATACTTGCTTACGAATATCGCGCAATGCCTCCTCTTTTTCTTGCTGAATGCTTACGTGAGCCTCCTCAATAACCTTATCGGCTTCGGTCATGGCAGCCGTGCGAGCATCTTGAATGATTTTCTCCCTCAACTGTGCTGCTTCAGCCAAAATTTGCTGTTGGCTTTTGCGTGCATCTGCCACAATTTGAGCACCTTCTGATTTAACAAGATCAAGTTCAGTACGTGCTTTCTCGGCCATCAATAAGGATTCCTCGATGTATGCTTTGCGCTCTTCGACCATTTTGAGAATAACCGGAAAACCAAATTTGGCAAGTACAAATACAACTGTACCAAACGAAAGCAACATCCAGAAGAGTAATCCTGAATCGGGTGTTAATAGAGACATACTCGCTTACAAAATAAATCCGCAAACAACAATGGTAAACAAAGCAACAGCATCGATAAGTGCTGACGCAATAATCATATTCATACGAATATCACCACTTGCTTCGGGCTGACGTGCAATACCTTCCATAGCCGAGCTACCAATGTTTCCAATACCAATACCCGCACCAATGGCTGCTAATCCAGCTCCAATACCTGCACCAAGTTTTGCTAATCCAGCTCCTGCAGCTGCTTGTAATAAAATTGTAAGTAACATAATTTAGTTGTTTTTTTAATTAACCTCATTTCCATAAAAAGAAATTGAAGATCGTAGTTGTAATTATTATTATTATTATTATTATTATTTTGTCTTTATATTATTCCCCATTCGTTTTTAGTGGTTTATGATGTGGTTCGATACGTGCCAAGCCAATAAACACTGCCGATAGCATGGTGAAAATATACGCTTGAATATAGGCAACCAATAATTCAACAAATGAAATGAAAATGCTGAAAATGACCGATACCACAGTCATGCTTGTATTCATAACTGGACCCAAACTAACCGTTACGAAAACTAATGCTGTAAGCCCTAACACAATGGAATGCCCAGCCATCATATTGGCAAAAAGACGTATCATCAATGCAAAAGGTTTTGTAAAAATACCTACTAATTCGATTAAAGGCATCATTGGAAATGGTGCTTTGAGCCATAAAGGTACATCAGGCCAAAGTATTTCGCGCCAATACTCTTTTGAACCAGAAAAATTCACAATAAGAAATGTGCAAACCGCCAAAACAAAAGTGATAGCAATGTTACCTGTAACGTTGGCACCTCCGGGGAAAATAGGTATTAAACCCAGAATATTATTTATGAATATAAAAAAGAAAACTGTCAGTAAATAAGGCGCATAGCGTTTGTAGTCTTTCCCAACACAGGGTTTTATTATGTCGTCGTTTACATTCATAATAAACATTTCCATAAAAGCCACAAAACCTTTGTTGGCACCAATACCTGTTCGACGATACGATTTAGCAACGCTTAAGATAATGATTATCAGCAGCAAGCTGCTGAATAACAACGAAAATACATTTTTTGTAATGGAAATGTCAAAAGGACGGATTTCGGAGCCATCGGCTTGTAGCTCAATAATTTTTCCTTTATATTTACCTTCGTGTGCAATTGTAAATCCCTCATAGACAGCATCGTGATGAAAAGCCAATGATAAAAAAACATGCCAGCCAGAAGTGCTACTATACAAAATCACAGGCAGTGGAATGGAAATAGGATACTCGCCAATTTTAGTAACATGCCATTCGTACGAATCGCTGATATGCTCCAAGATAAACTCCCTTACATTTAATTGTTCCTTGTTGGCTTGTTCACTTGCAACTTGATGCTCATTAACAGCCGCATAGCACAGCGAGAAAGCAGCAAAGAGCAATACGATTACTATATTTAAAAATTTATTCATGCTTGATTATAGCTTTTCTAATAGCTTTTCTTTTTTTAATTGTTTTTCGAAACTGCGAAAAATAAGCGTTTCCAGCACTGTAAGTACCAAATAGTAACCTCCAAAAACAAGTATGAACGTTTTAGACTTTTGGTTGAATGCAAGTATAAATACGAAAGCAAGTATTCCGAACAAAACTAATTTCACAAGATGCATCAACAAATACAAACGAGCAATTTTCTGCGGCTTTTTAGTGTCAATTTTATGCAACGACAAAATTAAAACAAAACCATAGAAAAAAAACAGAATTGGTATTAACACATAACCGTGAAAAACAAGGTTTTGATAATGCTTTAATATTCCCCAGACTGTCCAGCCCAACCCAAACGAAATCAAGGTAAGTATTACAAGTTGCTTGTTTCGAAGTTGCTCCATCTTTTTATTTCACACTGTTTTCTACACATACTGTAACCTTGTTGGCACTCACTTCGGCAAAGCCGCCATCAATAGCCAGTTCACTTTGACCAGCACTGTTTTTGTAAACTAAAACGCCTTTAGATAAAACAGATATAAGTGGCGCATGATTTTCCAACAAAGTAAAAGCCCCTAACTTCCCAGGTAATGTTACCAATGTAACTTCACCTGTGAAATAAGTTTTTTCGGGAGATATTATTTCGAGTTTCATTAATCAGTACCTATTGAGATATTTTGTACATACTTTATATTCTTTCATTCCAAATTTCTGGATTTCTACGTGAATGGAAAATTGCGATTACTTGTATCGCGGTTTTTGTAATTCGATAGTAAACTAAAAAAGGAAACCTTTTTACTACATATTTTCTAACATCTATTATGAATTATAGGAAAAGATGTAGGATTTTGTTTGATAATCTCAAAACAAATATTCATTTGTTAAAAAAAATGTCAGCAACTTTGGAGCTATCTACGTAATAAAAATTAAATGAATTATCAAAGTCATCAATTGCCTCTTCAGACAATTCAATATTAAACAATTTTTTCTTCATATTTCTTTTTAATGGAGACCCAACTTTTAAATGTTGTATGACCACTTTCAATCAGTTGTAGCCTTTTGTCAATCAATTCTTTATGCTCGTTGAGGAACTCCTGAAGACCTTTTTTTACATTTACAATTTCAATCTAATCAATTTCTTTGATTAGATTGAGAAATGCAGCAATTTTACTTTGCTCCTTAATATTAACAGTAAGCTCCATATCAAATTATTTTAAACAAATTTCGAATTAACCTTTCGCAGCTTTTCGAGCTTGTTTCATTAAGTTATGCCCCTTGGCAATAGCCTCATCAATAGTGCCCACGTTGATAAATGCCATTTCGGGCATTTCGTCCAATTGCCCATCCAAAATCATCTTAAAGCCTTTAATAGTGTCTTCTATGGAAACCATAACTCCAGGAACTCCTGTAAATTGAGCTGCCATGGCAAAAGGTTGCGATAGGAAACGTTGTACTTTGCGAGCACGATTGACTGTAGTGCGGTCGTCGTCCGACAATTCCTCCATGCCCAGAATGGCTATAATATCCTGAAGCTCTTTGTTGCGCTGCAAAATTTGTTTCACGCGTTGCGCCGTATTGTAATGATCTTCGCCCACAACCAACGGATTCAGAATACGCGAACTCGACTCCAAGGGGTCAACAGCAGGAAATATGCCCAATTCGGCTATTTTACGGTTCAATACCGTGGTTGCATCCAAGTGCGAGAAGGTAGTTGCCGGAGCAGGGTCAGTTAAGTCATCGGCAGGCACATAAACAGCTTGCACCGAAGTGATAGAACCATTTTTGGTTGAGGTGATACGCTCTTGCATGCGCCCCATTTCAGTTGCCAACGTTGGCTGATAACCTACTGCCGAAGGCATACGCCCTAAGAGGGCTGACACTTCGGAGCCTGCTTGTGTAAAACGAAAGATATTATCAATAAAAAACAAAATATCGCGACCACTTTCACCACCACCATCTCGAAACGATTCGGCAACAGTAAGCCCCGATAGAGCCACAGAAGAACGCGCTCCGGGCGGTTCATTCATTTGCCCAAAAACCAAGGTTGCTTGCGATTTTTCAACTTCAGAGTAATCAACTTTTGACAAATCCCAGTCGCCAGCCTCCATACCTTTTTTAAATTCCTCTCCGTATCTGATTACTCCCGAATCAATCATTTCTCGTAACAAATCGTTACCTTCACGCGTACGCTCACCAACACCAGCAAAAACTGAGAAGCCACTGTGTCCCTTAGCAATGTTATTAATTAGCTCCATAATAAGCACCGTTTTACCAACTCCAGCGCCACCAAAAAGACCAATTTTTCCACCTTTGACATAAGGCTCCAACAAGTCAATAACTTTAATACCTGTTGTTAATACTTCTTCGCTGGTAGTTAAATCTTCAAACTTAGGAGGTTCACGATGAATGGGATAAGCACCTTTTTTGTCAAGGTCTTTCATGCCATCAATCGAATCGCCGATAACATTCATCAAGCGCCCTTTCACTTGTTCGCCAATAGGCATTGATATAGGCGCACCAAGCACCTCTACACTGAGCCCGCGACAAAAACCATCCGTAGAGTCCATTGCTACGCAGCGAACGATATTTTCGCCAATATGTTGTTGTACTTCTAAGATTAACTGTTTTCCGCTTTCGCTGGAAACACGTAAGGCATCGTGAATGGCAGGTAATTGGTTTTCTTGAACTTCTTCTAACTGGAAAAAGACGTCCACAACGGGTCCGATGATTTGCGAAACATGTCCTTTTATTACTGACATCGATCTATTTATTTATTATTAGTTTTATCATAAGTCAAAAAATGACGTTTTGTATATTTTTCTGATTTATCAGCGTGTTGCAATTTTTTCAGAATTGCAAAGATACAAAATTTCGGAAAAAAAATCACAATTCGGTTTAAAAGTATTTATAAAAAAATCATATTTTGTATAATATAAAAGAATGCACCAGCAAAATAGCCTAAAAGTGCCAGCCAGCTGATATTCTTTATGTACCAGAAAAAATCAATTTTTTCCATGCCCATGGCAGCTACGCCTGCCGCCGAACCTATTATCAAGATGCTACCACCAGTGCCCGCACAATAAGCCAAAAATTGCCAAAGATAATCGTCCATAGGATATTGTGCAAGGCTATACATGCCTTGCGAGGCAGCTACTAAAGGCACGTTATCCACAACTGACGAAGCCAAACCGAAGGTCATTACGATAGCATTTATATTTCCAATTGTATTGGTGAGTGTTTCAGCTAACGAAACCAGAATTCCCGATGTTTGAAGTGCTGCAACCGCCATTAAGATACCTAAAAAGAACAAAATGCTTGGTGTGTCAATGCGTTGCAATGCACTTCCAATGCTTAAATGCTTTTTCATAGTATGCACTTCCTTGCCGTGTAACAATTCAGTAAGAATCCACAAAAACGATACACCTAAAAGCATACCCATAAATGGTGGAAGATGGGTAATTGTTTTGAATACAGGCACAAAAAGTAAAGCTCCCAGTCCGGATATGAGCACCAAAAGCTGTTGGCGTTGGCTGATAAGATTTTTTGCTGATTTTACATCATCTATTTTAGGTGGAAAATTTCCTTTGAGTTGAAAGGAAATAATAATTAGTGGGATAATTAAACTAACAATACTTGGCAAAAAGACTGTTAAAATAATTTTTAAAGTAGAAATTTGCCCCCCAATCCATAACATGGTTGTAGTTACATCGCCAATGGGCGACCAGGCGCCGCCGGCATTAGCCGCAATAACAATGATGCCCGCAAACAAAAGCCTTTCTTCTTTTCGATGCACTAACTTACGCAATATAGCAATCATTACAATTGTTGTGGTAAGGTTATCAAGCAAAGCAGATATAAAGAAAGTAATAAATCCGATTATCCAAACAAGTTTCTTTTTATTTGTTTGAGTTATTAATTTATTCACAATCTCGAAGCCATCATGAGCATCGATAAGCTCAATAATCGTCATGGCTCCTAAAAGAAAAAACAAGATACCAGACACATCGCCCAAATGTTCTAAGAGTGTTTCGTTTACAAATTCCTTTTCGGGCATATAAAGTATGTAGGCTAACCAGCAAAAAACACCCGTAAGCAAGGCAGAGGCGGTTTTGTCAATATTAATTTTGTGTTCAAGTGCGATGGCAGTATAACCTAATACAAAAATTACTGATATTAATGTAATCATATTTTTTATTTTAGCTTTTTAATCCAATTTCAACACTTCCAAAAATGCTTTTTGAGGGACTTCTACATTACCAATCTGTTTCATTTTCTTTTTTCCTTTTTTTTGCTTTTCAAGCAGCTTACGCTTGCGGCTAATGTCGCCACCGTAGCACTTTGCTGTAACATCTTTACGCACTGCTTTAATTGTTTCGCGCGAAATGATTTTGGCACCTATCGCTGCTTGCACAGCTATATCGAATTGCTGACGGGGTATGAGTTCTTTGAGCTTTTCGCACATGCGTTTGCCCAATGGCACGGCATTGTCAACGTGTATAAGACACGAAAGAGCATCCACCGGTTCTCCGTTGAGTAATATATCTAAGCGAATTAATTTGGATGGACGAAAGCCGTTGGTATGATAATCGAACGAGGCATAGCCTTTCGAGATGCTTTTCAAGCGGTCGTAGAAGTCGAAAACAATTTCGCCCAACGGTAAATCGTAAATCAATTCCATGCGATTGCCCGAAATGTAATTTTGCTTTACCAACTCGCCGCGTTTACCCAAACAGAGGGTCATTATTTGTCCAATGTAATCGGTACGTGTAATGATAGACGCGCGAATGTAGGGCTCTTCGATGCGGTCGATTGCCATAATGTCGGGCAAACCAGAAGGGTTGTGCACTTCTATCAGGTCACCTTTGATGGTATAAACGTTGTACGAAACATTAGGCACCGTAGTGATTACGTTCATGTCGAACTCGCGGTCTAACCGTTCCTGAATGATTTCCATGTGCAACATGCCCAAAAAGCCGCACCGAAAGCCAAAACCTAAAGCAGCAGATGATTCCGCCTCAAAGGTAAGCGAGGCATCGTTGAGTTGTAGTTTTTCTATGGATGAGCGTAAATCTTCAAATTCCTCCGTTTCGATGGGATAAACGCCAGCAAAAACCATTGGTTTCACTTCCTGAAAACCAGCAATCGAACTTGGGCATGGACGTTTTACATGCGTTATGGTATCGCCAACCTTTACTTCTTTGGATGTTTTAATGCCAGAAATAATGTAACCTACGTTGCCGGCGCTCAAGGCAGGTGTTGGAAACATCTCTAATTTCAACACCCCAATTTCGTCGGCATAATATTCTTTTTCAGTGTTTACAAATTTTACAAAATCACCTTTTTTGATGGTGCCATTTACAATTTTGAAGTAGGCTATGATACCTCGAAATGAATTGAAAACAGAATCGAAAATCAGGCACTCGAGTGGTGCTGCAGGGTCTCCTTTTGGTGCTGGCACACGGCTTACAATTGCTTCGAGGATGTCGTAGACACCCATTCCGGTTTTACCGCTGGCACGGATAATATCATCCGGTTTGCAGCCCAGCAAATCCACAATTTGATCTTCCACCTCTTCGGGCATGGCATTATCCATATCCATTTTATTCATAATAGGAATAATTTCTAAATCATGTTCTAACGCCATGTACAAATTTGAAATGGTTTGAGCCTGAATACCTTGTGTTGCATCTACGATGAGTAGCGCCCCTTCGCAAGCAGCAATGGAACGAGAAACTTCGTACGAGAAATCCACATGCCCCGGCGTATCAATCAAATTGAAAACATATTCGTCACCATTCAAAAGGTAATTCATTTGTATGGCATGGCTTTTAATGGTGATTCCGCGTTCGCGCTCTAAATCCATATCATCGAGCACTTGCGCCTGCATGTCCTTATCAGTAACTGTTTTGGTGTATTCTAATAAGCGATCGGCTAAGGTACTTTTGCCATGATCGATGTGTGCTATAATGCAAAAATTGCGGATGTTATTCATTCGTAATTACTCGTTTTGTTGGGATGCAAAAGTAATCAAAAAAAACCAATTAAAAAAAGCCAAGTTGTAGTTGTTCAGAACAACTACAACTTGGCAAAATACAATTTTGAATTGAAAATTATAAGGATTGAAATCCTTGCTCTAAGTCCGCTTTGATATCATCGAAGTGCTCTATGCCTACCGAAACACGTAACAAACCAGGGAAAACACCTGCCGAAATTTTGTCTTCGGGCGATAGTTGTTCGTGTGTTGTAGCTGCTGGGTGAATAATCAACGATTTCGCATCGCCTACATTTGCTAAATGGCTGATAAGCTTTAAGCTATCAATCAACTTATCGGCATTGGCAGCAGCTCCTTTCAGCTTAAAGGAAAGTACCCCACCAAATCCTCGTTTAAGATATTTGTTAGCCAAAGTATTATAAGGACTACTTTTTAAACCTGGGTAGTTTACATACTCCACGGCTGGATGTTGCTCCAACCATTGCGCTAATTTGAGTGCGTTTTCCACATGGCGCTCTACGCGCAACGATAAGGTTTCCAAACCTTGCAGCAACAGAAAAGAGTTGAATGGGCTAATCGCATTTCCCCAATCGCGTAAGCCTTCTACACGAGCTCGGATATTGAAAGCGATATTGCCAAAGGGTCCATCAAACCCAAATACATCCCAAAAAACCAAGCCGTGATAACTTGCTGTAGGTTCGGTAAATGCAGGAAATTTTCCATTTCCCCAATTGAACTTACCACTGTCAACGATGACACCTCCGAGCGATGTTCCATGTCCGCCAATCCATTTGGTGGCTGACTCTACCACAATGCTTGCGCCGTGTTCCAATGGACGAAAAATGGCACCGCCAGCACCAAAGGTATTATCTACAAAAAGCGGAATACCATGTTTATCGGCAATGGCAGCTACGGCCTCAAAGTCGGGAATATTCAAATCGGGGTTTCCAATTGTTTCCAAATAAAGCAATTTCGTGTTGGCATCAATCAGTTTTTCAAAGGTTTCGGGAAGGTCGTTTTCCGTAAAACGTACTTCAACACCCAAGCGTTTAAACTGGTTTTTAAACTGATTGTAGGTTCCGCCATATAAATGCGAGGTAGAAACAAAGTTATCGCCCGCTTGCACAATATTGTTGATAGCAAGGAACTGAGCCGACTGTCCCGACGATGTTGCTAATGCTGAAACGCCGCCTTCGAGTGCAGCTATCCGTTTTTCGAACACATCGGTAGTAGGATTCATTAAACGGGTGTAGATATTGCCAAACTTGCGCAAAGCAAATAGATCTGCGCCGTCCGCAGCATCGTCAAAAACATACGAACTTGTTTGATAAATAGGCACTGCGCGTGCTTTTGTGGTTCCGTCAACTACCTGACCTGCATGCACTTGTAATGTTTCAAATTTTAATTCTGACATAATTTTTAGAGGTAAGAGGTAAGAAAGTAAGAGGTAAGAATATGAAAAACCTCAACTTAATACCTTCGTAAATATATTTTTTTGATTATTGTTAAAAAGTAAAAGATAAATGCAAATTACTTGCATTCTTACTTGTTACATTCATGCATCCTTTTTTACAGAGGGTATTCCTCAAAAGCATAAAGCAAGGTGGAGAGATAACGTTCGCCCGTATCTGGAAGCAGTACAACAATGTTTTTTCCTTTGTTTTCGGGACGAAGTGCAATTTGTGTAGCACCATAAGCTGCAGCGCCACACGAAATCCCAACCAGCATACCCTCTTGTTTTGCTAATTCGCGCGCAGTAAGTATAGCTTGATCGTTGGTCACCTGAATAATTTCGTCCACCACACCAGCATGGAAGTTTTTGGGGATAAAACCGGCACCAATACCCTGAATTTTATGAGGTCCAGGATTTCCACCCGAAAGCACTGGTGAATCAGCAGGTTCGACGGCAACAATCTGAATGTTCGGATTTTGCTCTTTCAAAAACTTTCCCACACCCGAAACGGTACCACCGGTACCAACCCCAGCTACAAAGATATCAACTTTGCCTTCTGAATCATTCCATATTTCAGGTCCAGTGGTTTTGTAATGCACATTAGGGTTGGATGGATTTTCGAACTGCTGCGGCACGAACGAATTTGGATTTATTTCGTGTAGTTCCTGCGCTTTGGCAATGGCACCCTTCATGCCGGTAGCGCCAGGAGTGAGCACTAAATTAGCACCAAAAGCTTTCAGTAAATTACGACGTTCTACGCTCATAGTTTCGGGCATAGCAAGGGTCAATTTGTAACCTTTCACCGCTGCCACCATAGCTAATCCAATACCTGTATTGCCACTGGTAGGCTCTATTATTTCCACACCAGGTTTCAAAATCCCAGCTGCTTCGGCATCTTCTATCATTGCCAATGCAATGCGCTCTTTCACACAACCTGCGGGGTTGAACAATTCTAATTTTACAATCAAATTTGCTTCCAATCCTTTATTGACAGCGTAATTCGATAATTGAACCATTGGCGTTTTTCCAATCAGTTCGTTAATGTTTTTTGCAATACTCATATCTGTATGTTTTTTTTTAAAAAATTGTTGATTATTTTATGATGCAAAAATACAGCAACCGACACAGGCACACAATAACAGTAAAAGGGTATTTTTATATACCATATTTATGGTATGCAACAAAGACAAAGATGTAAAAAAGCTGAATTAAGCTTGCAATGACAAGTAAATTCAGCTTCATGTTAGATAGCTATTAGCGATAAGAATTTGACCTTTATTTATACTGTTTCTCGTAATACTTTTGATATGCACCACTCGTAACATGCTCCAGCCATGCTTCGTTTTGTAAGTACCAATCCACCGTTTTGTCCAATCCTTCTTCAAATTGTAACGAGGGTTTCCAGCCCAACTCGCGTTGCAGCTTGCTCGAATCGATGGCGTAGCGCAAATCATGCCCGGCACGGTCTTTCACAAAAGTAATCAGTTTTGCCGATACGCCCGGAGCGCGTCCCAATTTTCTATCCATAATTTCGCACAGTTTATGAATTAAATCAAGGTTGCTCCATTCATTATTACCACCAATATTATATGTTTCACCATTTTTTCCCGTGTGAAAAATAGTATCTATGGCACGCGCATGATCGTTTACGAACAACCAATCGCGTACGTTTTCGCCTTTACCATAAATAGGAATAGGACGATTGTTTTTAATATTATTGATAGATAGCGGGATTAATTTTTCAGGGAAATGATTTGCACCATAGTTGTTAGAGCAGTTCGAAATAACTACCGGCAAGCCATAGGTGTCGTTGTAGGCACGCACAAAATGGTCGCTGGAAGCTTTGCTTGCAGAGTAAGGCGAATGGGGATCATATTTGGTGTTTTCGGTAAAAAAAGTGCCGTCGAAAGCTAAAGCTCCATACACTTCGTCTGTTGAAACATGATAGAAACGCTTACCCTCAAAATTTCCTTTCCATGCGTTTTTAGCTGCATTCAGCAAATTAGTTGTTCCAAAAACATTGGTACGCAAAAACGCAAACGGATCGGAAATAGATCGATCTACGTGCGACTCGGCAGCTAAATGAATTACGCCATCAAAACCGTATTGTGCAAAAAGTGCCGGAATGGCTTGTTCGTCCGTAATATCGGCTTTAATGAAATGATAATTGGGGGTATCGGCAATGTCAGTGAGATTTTCTAAATTGCCAGCATAAGTTAAAGCGTCCAAATTATAAATTTGGTAATCGGGGTATTTTGTTACAAAAAGTCTCACTACATGCGACCCGATAAATCCTGCGCCGCCTGTTATTAATAATTTGCGTGTCATGTTGTTTGTTTATTAAACTTTTATGGATTGTAAACTTTATTAGAGCACAAAGATAATATTTTTTCAGGTTTAACAACTTGTTCATAACTTTTTTGACTATTAATATTTTTTCCAAACCGAATACATTACTTTTGCAAGGTGGAAAAAACATTCAGACATATTGAAAAGTTGCTTGCCCGAAACGAGTATGTAATAGTGCCTCATTTGGGTGGGTTTGTACTTCAATCCGACCATGCTCACCTCGAAAACGATTGCCTTGTGGCACCACGTTCAGTTCTTGCATTCAATGCACTCATGCAACACAACGATGGGCTTCTTGTGATTGAAATAGCTCGAAGCGAAGGCATAAGCTATCGTGAGGCGCAACAAGAATTAGAGCAAAAAATGACCAAGTTTAAGCAAAAGTTGGCAGAACAGCACTTACTCAACGCCTCCGGCTTAAGTTTTGGAAATTTTGGCGCGTTCAGACTCAATGCTCACAACACGCTTACTTTTCAGCCCCAAGTAGATGCTAATTTTATACCTAATAATATAGGTATGGAAAACATTTGGCTTCGTCCGTTAGAAAATGAAATACAGCTAACCATTAAACCTGCTTCAAAATCATTTTTCGGCACCAAACTTATGCGCTATGCAGCTGTCATTACGCTCGCTGTTACTATCCAAACACTTAGTTTTGAGGTAAATGACACAGCACGTAATCAAGATGCTTCGCTGTTTCAACTTAATTATAAAGCAACATTGCCCGAAAGCATACCTACCGACTCTGTTTTGCAAAAAAGCATTTCTAAAGCTGGAATAAATTCCGATAGCTCCTCCATAGCTACGGCTACCACAAGGAATGAATATTCGTTTCATGTGGTTGTAGCCAGCATGCCCAATCAGAAATCAGCCAATTGGTATTATCGCGCTATTCTTGCCAAGGAATTTCCCGATGCGCATATTTTAGAGCCAACAAAAACCTTTCGCATTGCCATCAAATCGTTTGATGATAAGCAGCAAGCCATTGCATTTATGGAAAACTTGCGAAAAACTGATGCGCGTTTTGAAAATGCATGGGTATTGTGTAAATAAATAATTAATTATATCTTTGTGCCCGCTAAATTCAGCAGGCGGCTGTGGCGTAATTGGTAGCCGCGCCAGACTTAGGATCTGGTACCGAGAGGTGTGTGGGTTCGAGTCCCTTCAGCCGCACAAAAAGTCTTTTAGGAGTAAATTCTTGAAAGGCTTTTTTATTTATATTATTCTATATCAATATCTTATAAAACAATCCATACAAAATTGAATAGATACTCAACCACCCCAATAGCGTCCGATTTGAGAAAGTTAGTCAAAACCAATTATAATCTATATCAAAAATGAAAAAACGACATTACAACATTATCCACATAGTCTTACTATTAACATTTACAGCGCTTCATGCCCAATCTTTTAAAATTGCCACTTTTAATATCCAAAATTTCGGAAAGTCGAAGTTGGCAAAAACGGATGTTGTGGATACGCTGGCTACCATAGTGAGGCAGTTTGATATAGTTGCAGTGCAGGAAATTTCGGATATAAGCAACCGCACAGCTCCCGCTTTTTTAAAAGTGGTCAATGCTGTTGGTGCGCACTATAAGTTGAGTTGCAGCGAACGCACTGGACGCCAACCCGACGATGTGAAAAGTGCCGAGCAATATGCTTTTTATTACGATAGTCGGACGGTAAGCTTGACCAAAGCCGCCTTGTACCCTGATGTGCATGATGATTTTCAGCGGGAACCATATATCGCTTCGTTTACCCGCAAAGCAGATAGTTTAACTTTTATACTGTGCACCATACATACTGCGCCCAAACAAGCAATGAAAGAAATTGCAGCATTAGCTAAAGTGGCTAAGTGGATACCAACCCATTTCAAGAATGCCCAACGAATTATTTTCTGTGGAGATTTTAATGCCTCGTGTTCCTATGTTTCGCTGGAAGCATTGCATGAGTTGGCAATTCATAAATCGCCCTACTACTGGATAGTGCCCGACAATGCCGACACCAATTTGGCAAAAAATGCTTGTGCTTACGATAGGTTTGTGGTAACAGAAAATTTTCGGTCGTATGTAGGCGGTTGGGATGTATATCGAGCTTATAAAAGTAAACGCGTATCGGACCATTGGCCAGTGGTTTTGAATATAGAGCAACGAATAAAGTAAACTTGGATCTATTAGAAAATAGCAGTATCTTTGGACTTGCTGGAATCATTTGATTTGTAAAAATCTATTATTTCTTTGATTGTCGATTTCTTTTTATAGTCTAACTACTTATTCTTCAAGCCATGTTAATTGTACTTTCACCTACTAAAATACAAAATTTTGAAGTTCAACATTGTACTTCAACTTACAGTTTGCCCCTGTTTATGAACGAAGCAGAGCAATTAGTATCGCTATTGCGAGCGCTTAACCCAACTGAAATAAGCAAACTATTGGCTATTAACACAAAGCTCACTTCGCTCAACTACGACCGCTTTTTTAATTTTCAAGTGCCTTTTACGCCTCAAAATGCAAAACAAGCCATACTTGCATTCGACGGAGAGGTTTTCAGAGGGCTTGAGGCGTCCAATTTCACCCCAACCGATTTTGAATTTGCTCAAAAGCATCTTCTTATTTACTCGGGCCTGTACGGAGCTTTGCGCCCATTGGATTTAATTCAGCCCTACCGGCTTGAAATAAGCACCGCTTTGCAAAACCAATATGGGAAAGACATGTACGCTTTTTGGCAAGATAAAATTACTAGGTTTACCCTTTCGCAATTAGAAGCCACAGCGCCACAGATACTGATAAATTTAGCATCTTCTGAATACTTTAAAGCTTTCAAAATCAAGGATAAAAACATCAAGATTTTAGAAATCGAATTTTACGAATACAAAAATGATAGTTTGAAACAGATAGTTATTTATACAAAAAAAGCACGTGGCATGATGGCGCGTTATCTTATTAAAAATAAAATTTCCTACATAGAAGATATCAAAGGTTTTGCTGATGCAGGTTATTGGTTCGACCCCGCATTATCTACTCAAAACAAGTACATTTTCGTTCGGTAATAATTTTTAAAACAATAAAAATAAAAAATAAAAGCCTGAAAATTTGGTTTGTACCTATCTATTTTTGTTATTTTGCAAAAAAAATTAGAAAATACACCTAACAAAACAAGTATGTCGAAAAATCTTGTCATAGTAGAATCACCAGCAAAAGCTAAAACGATAGAAAAATTTTTGGGTTCCGATTACCAAGTCATGTCAAGCTTCGGGCATATTCGCGATTTGGCTGAAAAAGGCATTGGCATTGACTTTGCAAATAATTACAAACCAGAATATGTAGTTTCTACTGACAAGAAAAAAGTGGTGGCAGAACTAAAAAAAGCAACCAAGGGAGCTGAGGTAATTTGGTTAGCGTCCGATGAAGACCGTGAGGGAGAAGCCATTGCATGGCATTTGTATGATGAATTAAAACTCAAAGATGACAATACTAAACGTATAGTATTTCACGAAATAACCAAAGATGCCATACTAAATGCCATACAAAATCCACGCAAAATTGATTTGAATTTGGTGGATGCTCAGCAAGCTCGTCGCCTTTTGGATCGCATTGTTGGGTTTGAACTTTCGCCTGTATTGTGGCGTAAGATAAAGCCATCCTTATCAGCGGGGAGAGTGCAGTCGGTGGCTGTGCGGCTCATTGTGGAACGCGAACGCGAAGTTAATAAATTTGAGGCAGAAAGTGCCTACAAGCTTAGCGCACTATTCAACACCACCGATATCAACGGTAAAGCCCTTGTTCTAAAAGCAGCCCTTCAGCAACGTTTTACTGAAAAGAAAGATGCCCTTGCTTTTTTAGAATTGTGCAAAAAAGCTCAGTTTTCGGTAGCTGATATTGTAAAAAAGCCAACCAAAAAATCACCGGCACCACCATTTACAACATCCACCTTGCAGCAAGAGGCAGCGCGCAAATTGGGTTTCTCGGTAGCTCAAACAATGATTGTTGCACAGCGCCTCTACGAAGCAGGAAACATAACCTACATGCGTACTGACTCAGTGAATTTATCAAGCTTAGCCATTGGCAATTCCAAAACTGAAATTATAGCTATGGCGGGCGAAAAATATGTACACACGCGCCAATTCAGTACAAATACCAAAGGAGCACAAGAAGCACACGAAGCTATCAGGCCAACCTACATGAACGTGCACACCATTGAAGCTACTTCGCAAGAGAAAAAACTCTATGAGCTGATATGGAAACGAACCATAGCATCGCAAATGGCTGATGCTGAGCTCGAAAAAACTCAAATCTTTATCTCAATATCAGGTTCTAAAAATCAATTTGTTGCCACCGGCGAAGTCATTGTTTTTGATGGTTTTCTGAAAGTTTACTTAGAATCTATCGACGATGAAGGTGATACTGAAAACGAAGGATTATTGCCTGTCTTGAAGAAGAATGAACCCTTGGAATATAGCGAAATTGATGCACAAGAACGGTTTACACAAAAGCCACCTCGTTACAGCGAAGCAAGTTTGGTACGTAGATTAGAAGAATTGGGCATTGGTCGTCCATCAACCTATGCGCCTACCATATCTACCATTCAGAATCGGAAATATGTTGAGAAAGGTGACCGCCCAGCCGATAAACGCGATTTCAATTTTATTAAACTCAAACACGACAAAATAACCGATACCATCAAGTCGGAAAATACAGGAGCCGAAAAATCTAAGTTATTTCCCACCGATATAGGAGGGGTAGTGAATGATTTTTTATTAGATTATTTCCCTGATATATTGAATTTTAATTTCACAGCCGATGTTGAAAAAGAATTTGATAATATTGCCGAAGGTAAAATTGAATGGACAAAAGCCATTGATAAATTTTACAAAAAATTTCATCCCATTGTTGAAGACACCTTAAAAAATTCGGAACGACAGGTTGGTGAGCGCATTTTAGGCAACGACCCCGCCACCGGTCGTCAGCTTTCTGTGAAGATTGGAAAATTCGGTCCTCTTGCACAAATTGGCACTTCCGAAGAGGAGGAAAAACCCGTTTTTGCATCGCTACAACGCAATCAGTCCATAGAAAGTATAACGCTCGAAGAGGCGTTGGAACTATTCAAACTACCCCGTCAGATTGGCGATTTTGAAGATAAAGTTATGACCGTGGCGGTGGGACGTTTTGGTCCATACATTAGGCACGACGGTTCGTTTTATTCCTTACCAAGCACCGACGACCCCATGCAAGTAACCAACGAACGCGCCATCGAAATTATTGAGACCAAACGCGAGCTTGAAAAAAATCGATTAATCAGCTCGTTGGGCGAAAACAATGAGATACAGGTACTTAACGGCAGGTTTGGTCCTTATTTTACCTGTAATAAAATAAATTATAAGATTCCGAAAACTGTAGAGGCGGCGTCGCTTACTTTTGAGCAATGCCAAGAATTGATAGCTGCACAGCCCGATGCAGGTGTTAAGAAAAAAGGATTCACCCGCAAAGCCCCATCCAGCAATAAAACTAAAAAGTAATACGTATTTAAGCTTCAATTTTAAAATGAAAACAGCCTTTGTTACTGGAGTTACTTCCGGATTTGGAAAAGCATTTGCCCTGCGATTAGCAAAACTTGGATATCGATTGATTGTTACAGGGCGCAGAGCAGACCGTCTCGAAGCTTTGGCAGAACAAATTGTGCAGACTTACAACGTTGAAATACAAACACTTTGCTTTGACGTTCGCAATCAGATTGCTTGTCAAAAAGCTATCGAATCACTTCCTGATAAATTCAAATACATTGATTTATTAGTAAACAATGCCGGATTAGCTGCTGGTGCATCTCCCTTTCAGGAAAGTGATATGGACGATTACGAACGCATGATAGACACCAATGTGAAGGGATTACTTTATGTTACTAAATTAATTGTGCCTGGCATGATAGCGCGCAACAAAGGACAAATTGTAAATATCTCGTCTATTGCAGGCATCGAAGTGTATCCGAATGGAAGCGCCTATTGTGCCTCTAAACATGCTGTGAATGCCATAACCAAAGGATTGCGTATTGATTTGCTCAAACACAATATTCGCGTTGGTTCCATATCGCCAGGAATGGTGGAAACCGAATTTTCAATTGTTCGCTACCATGGCGACCAAGACAAAGCCAAAGCGGTATATGCAGGCATTGTACCGCTGAATGCCGAAGACATTGCAGATGCACTCGAATTTATGGTAACACGCCCCGAACATGTAAGTATCAACGACATACAAATAAACCCCTCGCAGCAAGCAAATACATACTTAGTGAACAGAATATAACACGAAATAACTACTCCAAGTATAATTCTACCTAAAAAAGACAAATAATTAAAAAAAATAGCTTATTTTTGTCAGCATAAAAAGAATAAACTGTTTTGGAGGTAATGAATGAAAGTACCCCTGTTTTTGTAAATAACTAAAATAAATGACTGAAATGAGCTCACTTGAAAACAAGGAAAATGAAAACTTAGCCCAAGAACCCACACCAATACAGGCTATTGATACAAACGCACAAACAACCACAGCTACTACGGTAGAAAACGAAACAGCCATCGTTGTAGAAGAGCCAAAGGTTACTACTATTGAACAGACGATAGCAGTTGAACCCATCAAAGCTGATTTGGCACAAAAAACCAAACAAGAGCTTGTGGAAATGCTGTCCGAAACAATAACAGGGAAAGTAGAAGAGGTGAAAGAAACGGTGGAGCTCATCAAGCAATTATTTTACAAAAAACAAAAAATAGAAATCGAAGAGCAGAAAAAACTTTTCTTAGAAGCTGGTGGCGAAGAACTTGACTTTAAAGCCACAAAAGACACTTCCGAAGAGCAATTAAAAGCCTTACTTAACGAATTTCGCATTTGTAAGGCGGCTCATACCGCTGCAATTGAGCAACAAAAAGAAGCTAACTTGCTGCAAAAACAGCACATTTTAGAACAAATGAAAATGCTTGTTGAAAGCAACGATGATGTTTCGGGGCATATCAACGAATTCAAATCGCTACAACAAAAATGGAAATCTATTGGTGTAGTTCCAGCAAGCGCTACTACTTCACTTTGGAAAACATACAATGTTTTTCAAGAAAAATTTTGGGATTTAATTAAAATAAATAATGAATTTCGCGAATACGACTTCAAAAAAAACTTAGAAGCAAAAACAGCTATTTGTTTAGCTGCCGAACGTTTGGTGGAAGTAACTGATGTGGTTTCTGCATTTCAACAGCTACAAAAGTTTCACGAAGAATGGCATGAATTAGGACCTGTATCGCGCGAAAACCGCGATGCTATTTGGAATCGGTTCAAAGATGCATCGGCAGCCGTTAATAAAATGCATCAATCTCACTTTGATGCCATACGCAAAATAGAAGAAGAAAACCAAGCATTGAAAGAAGCCCTTTGCAGCAAGATGGAGGCATTTGACTTTTCAGAAATTAAAACTTACAAAGCTTGGGACGATGCCACACAAACTATACTTAGCTGGCAGGAAGAGTGGCGAACCTTGGGTTTTGCTCCACGCAACGTAAATCAAAAACTATTTGAAAGATATCGCAAAGCCTGTGACGCGATTTTTATGGCTAAAAATGAGTTCTACAAAGCTTCAAAACTGATTCTTAATCAGAATTATGACAAAAAGAAAGCCTTGTGCGAACAAGCAGAAGCTATAAAAGATAGCACAGATTGGAAAGAAGGAACAGACAAACTCATACAACTTCAAAAAGAATGGAAAAATGTAGGACCTTTGGCAAAACGTGTGTCAGATGATTTGTGGAAACGTTTTATTACCGCTTGCGATTACTTTTTTGAACAAAAAGCTAAAAACGTATCGAGTCAAAAATCGGAAGAAACAGCTAATTTACTGAAGAAGAAAGAATTAATTGAAAAAATCAGTAACATTAACAGTAAAAACTCATCCGAATCGTTGGTAACATTGCGAAGTTTAATGGCAACATGGAATACGATAGGTCATGTTCCGTTTAAAGAAAAGGATAAAATATACAAAGAATTTAGAGTCGAGGTTGACAAAAAATTTGAAGAGTTGAACATTGATGCAACGCAACGAAAATTAAACAATTTCAAAAGCAACCTGAAAGATATAGCGTCTAAAGGCGACGAAAAAATTTATCGCGAACGCGAAAAATTAACTCGTGCCTACGAGCATTTGAAAACAGAAATTGCAACATACGAAAATAATATTGGCTTTTTCAGCGCATCGTCGAAAAAAGGAGGTAGTTTAATCCTTGACATGGAACGCAAAATTCAATCGTTAAAAGACGAGTGTCAATTGATTGAAGATAAAATAAAATTGGTGGACAGCAACCTTTAAATTTACACAATCATGAAATTTAAAATCGTGAATATGTTATTTATAATAGCATTTTTCTGCTCATGCCACCAGAAAGTTTCGTATGCTACCTTCGACGATTATCCGGTGTACGAAGGGGACGATTTGGAATTGATTTACACGCCTGAAAGCTCGCAATTTAGAATTTGGGCACCAACGGCATCGGAGGTTAAATTACTACTTTACGACAACGATTCGGAAGGTTCAGCTTACCAAATTGTATCCATGAAAAGTTCGACGAATGGCACATGGATCAAAAAGATTTCGGAAAATATGAACGGAAAATTTTATACTTTTCAGGTGAAGATAGCCGACAAATGGTTGGATGAAACACCTGGAATGTGGGTAAAAGCTACGGGTATTAATGGCAAGCGAGCTGCCATCATCGACATGTCCACCACAAACCCAGAGGGATGGGACAATGACAAACGACCAGCACAAGCTAATTTTAGCGATATAACTTTGTACGAGGTTCATGTGCGTGATTTTTCTATGTCGCCCACTTCGGGCATGAAAAACAAGGGCAAATTTTTGGCTTTTACTGAAACAGGCACAAAAAACACAGCTGACGAATCGACTGGCATCGACCATTTGAAGGCTTTAGGCATATCACACATTCATTTGCTTCCGGCATTTGATTTTGCTTCTGTGGACGAAACCAAGCCAAGCGAAAATAAATACAACTGGGGTTATGACCCACAAAATTACAATGTTCCCGAAGGAAGTTATTCCACCAATCCCCACGACCCCACCTGCCGCATTCGCGAATTTAAAATGATGGTGCAAGCCTTGCACCGTTCCGACATACGCTTAGTGATGGATGTTGTTTACAACCATACCTCGGCAGGCGAAAAATCGAATTTAAATCTCTTGGTGCCTGGGTATTTTTACCGTCAGAATGCCGACAGCACTTGGTCTAATGCCTCGGGCTGCGGCAACGAAACTGCCTCCGAACGCGCCATGATGCGTAAATTTATAGTGGAATCGGTTGTTTATTGGGCAACCGAATATCATGTGGATGGCTTCCGGTTCGATTTGATGGGTATTCACGATATTGTAACCATGAATGCAGTACGTGAAGCGTTAGACAAAGTTGATCCGTCCATCGTGCTCTACGGCGAAGGTTGGACAGCGGCAGCATCGCCACTATCCGAAGAAAAACGGGCGATAAAGAAAAATGCTTCGCAACTTAAGTGGATTGCTGTTTTTAGCGATGATCTTCGCGACGCACTGAAAGGTAGTTGGATGCATGCAGAAATTCCTGGATTTGTATCGGGGACAGATAGCTTAGAAGAAAGTGTCAAATTTGGTATTGTAGGAGGCATTCAACATGATTCGATTGATTATACAAAGCCAATTTACTCCAAAGCACCTTATGTGAAATTTCCTACTCAAACAATTAACTATGTTTCGTGCCACGATGACCTTTGCTTAGTAGATAAGCTCACGGAATCAAAACCCGCCGGAACAACTGATGAGGAGTTGATACGTTTCAACAAATTGGCTCAAACCATTGTATTTACATCGCAAGGCATACCATTTATTTACGCCGGTGAGGAGCTATACAGAACTAAAAAAGGTATTCACAATACCTATCAGTCGCCCGACTCCATTAATCAAATAAATTGGAATCTCAAAACTACTCACGGTGATGTTTTCGCCTATTATCAAGGCTTGATAGCCTTGCGCAAAGCGCATCCGGCATTTCGAATTACCAACCCTGAGCTCATACAAAAACATCTTCGATTTATCAACACAAAAGTTCCTAATCTGATAGCCTATACGCTTTCCGACCACGTGAATGGTGAAAAATGGAAAGATATTTTAGTACTATTAAATGGAAATAGGAAAGCAGTTTCCATGACTTTACCCGAAGGTGCATGGAACGTAATATGCCACGATGGAAAAATAGATGTGAATGGTATTACGCCAATAAAATCAAGCCAATTTAGTGTGGCAGCCTCATCGGCAAGTATATTATACATCAATTAAAATTGCTTTCAAATATGCTTCGTAAAATTCGCATTGGTGTTTCGCTTACTATCACCCTATTACTTACATTTTATATCATTGATTTTGCTGGTCTTGCACCTTCTAAATTCGCCTATTTAGCAAAAATTCAACTTGTTCCGGCACTGCTTGCGCTACAAGGCTTTATACTGATTGGCTTGTTCTTGCTCACGTTTATTTTCGGTCGTGTATATTGCTCATCCATATGCCCATTAGGCGTTTATCAAGATATTGTAACGTGGTTTTCGCATCAAGTAAATCCAAAAAAACGCTATCGTTATCGAAAAGCACTTACCGCCTTACGCTGGTCGGTGGTGGTGCTTGTGCTCGTTTCATTTCTGGGTGGATTTACTTTTCTGCTTGGATTATTAGACCCATACAGTGCCTTTGCTCGTATGGGAACCAATCTGATGAAACCTGCTTACATGGCAGGGAACAACCTTTTGACGACCATATTCACGCATTTCGATAATCATACATTTTATAAAGTTAGCGTTTATTTACTCAGCATTTTTTCGACAGTTGTAGCCTTGATAACCTTAGCGGTGGTTGGCTATTTAGCGTGGAGCAATGGACGTATTTATTGCAATTCGATTTGCCCCGTTGGCACAGGCTTAGGCGCCATTAGCAATTTTGCCTTGTTCAAGATTCGAATTAATGAAAGCTCGTGTAATTCCTGCGGCACGTGTGGACGAAAATGTAAAGCTTCATGTATCGACACTAAAAATCATCTGGTTGATTACACCCGCTGCATTGCCTGTTTCGATTGCTTGGACGTATGTTCTCAATCGGCAATAAGCTATTCTTTTTCAGCAAAAATACCACGAAAAAATCGCAAAAAAGTTACCAATGCTTCGCGTAGGCGTTTCATGATGGCATTAGGGGTAACGAGTGTCGCAGCCACAAAATTAGCAGCCAATAAGGGTCTAATTCATAAAAATCTGATTCCAACAGTTCGCAAATCACCCATCTCGCCTCCGGGTTCGTTGAGCATTGCGCACTTAATGGACAAATGTACCTCCTGTCATTTGTGCATTTCAAAATGTCCGGGAAGCATCATAAAACCGGCTTTTTTGGAATATGGTTTTGGCGGCATGATGCAACCAACCCTTAGTTTTGAGAATGATTTCTGCAATTACGATTGCACCATCTGCTCCGATGTTTGTCCCAGTGGCGCATTGCTGCCACTCACGTTAGAGCAAAAACATACCAATAAAATGGGAAATGTCCATTTTGTATTAGAAAACTGTATTGTGTTTACCGATGGCACTGATTGTGGCGCTTGTTCGGAGCATTGTCCCACGCAAGCAGTTAGTATGATTGATTATAAAAATGACTTAACCATACCAAAAACAGATTCGTCGATATGCGTTGGCTGCGGTGGCTGCGAATACATCTGCCCTGCCAGCCCCAACAAAGCCATTTTTGTAGAAGGCATTGATAGGCACAAATTAATTGTACTCAAAAAAGAGGAAGTAGAAAAAGTAGCCATTGATGATTTCGGTTTCTAACTATCTATAATTCCTTGCCACACCTGCATGCAAAAACTTAAAATACAGGAAATGAACCGGATAAGTCCGGAAGCATTTAAAACCACACCCAAAATACCACTCATTGTGGTGCTTGATAATGTTCGCAGTTTGCACAATGTAGGTTCAATTTTTCGCACCAGCGATGCTATGCTCGTCGAATCCGTCTATCTATGCGGCATAACAAGCACCCCACCCCATGCCGAAATTCACAAAACGGCACTTGGAGCAGAAAATACTGTTGCATGGCAATATTTCGCCGAAACGCAACATGCTGTGGATAAGCTTCATGCCGATGGCTTCACAATTTTTGCTATCGAGCAAGCGCATGGAAGCACTTTGTTGATGGATTTGAAACTCGAAAAAACGAAGAAATATGCTGTGGTTTTAGGCAATGAAGTGAAAGGCGTGCAGCAATCGGTGGTAGATAGCTGCGATGGCTGCATTGAAATACCGCAATATGGCACCAAACATTCCTTAAACGTGAGTGTAACGGGTGGTATTATCCTGTGGGATTTTTTCAGATTATTAAAATTGAAATAAGAAAAAAGATTATGGCTGATTGGAAAAATACCTTAGAATCATTGAAAAACAAATTGCCTGCAGGCATTGAAATTCAAGAAGTAAAAAAAGAAACAACAGCAAAGTTTTTGCAGAAAGAGCCTCTTCGGGTTGAGTTAGATAAGCGAAATGGAAAACCAGCCACATTAATTACACAATTTGAAGGCACTGATGAAGCGCTGAAGGATTTAGCCAAAACCTTACGCGTAAAATGCGGAGCCGGAGGTTCGTCGCGCGATGGAGAAATTCTTATACAAGGCGATTTTCGTTTAAAAATTGCAACTTATTTGTTAGAAACTGGCTACAAAGTAAAAAAAATAAATTTCAAATAAGTAATTGCAAGCGTATTTGTTTATTTAAGAACTTTACTAAATTGAGATAAAGCTTGTAGCAAGATACTATTGTCTTCGGCAGTACCCACCGTGATGCGTAAACAGCCTTCGCACAAAGCAATGTTGCTCCTATTTCGAACTATTATACTACTGCTAACCAGCCAATTGTAAAGCATATTGGCATCGGCAACGCGAACCAACACAAAATTAGCATCGGTTTTGTAAATTTCCTTTACCATGTCAATTTTTGACAGTGCTTTGCATAGAGTATTTCTCTCAGCAAGAATGATTTGAACATGCTTATTTAAGGTTTCCGTATCCATGAGAACTTTTAAAGCATGTCTTTGTGTGAGAATGTTGATGTTGTAAGGATATTTTATTTTGTTGAGCACATCAATAATTTCATTGGATGCGAAAGCCATACCAAGGCGAATAGCTGCCTGACCCCACGCTTTGGATAAGGTTTGCAGAACCACTAAGTTAGTGTATTCACTGAGTGAACTCAACAGAGAATCTTCGGCAGAGAAATCAATATAAGCCTCGTCAACAACCACAATGCCACGAAACCACTGCAATGTTTTAATTATTTCAGCACGACTTAGTTTATTTCCAGTTGGATTGTTGGGTGAGCAAAGCCATATAATTTTGGTGTGAATGTTAGACGCATCAATCAATTTGTAAGCATCAATATCAAATTTTTCGTTGAGGAGTACTTTCCGATAGTCGATATCGTTAATAGCAGCACTTACTTTGTACATGCCATACGAGGGTTCCATAGCTACCACATTGTCCACATTGGGCTCACAAAACGCACGATAAAGCAAGTCGATAGCTTCGTCACTGCCATTTCCGAGAAAAATATTATCCACAGGAACATTTTTAAGTTCGGAAATACGTTTTTTCAGTTTGAGTTGAAGTGGGTCAGGATAACGATTCACATCGTTATTGAACGGACTTTCGTTGGCATCTAAATACACAGATGCTTCGCCCTTAAATTCGTCGCGTGCGCAGGAATATGGTTGTAGGGATAGTATGTTCTTACGCAAAATCTCATTTAGTTTCATCTTCTTTCTGCTTTATACCGTTCGGTTGTTTCTTCGTCTAATCGTATTTTTACAGCATTGCTATGTGCTTGCAGTTCTTCATTTTCAGCCATTAGGATAATAGCATTGCTCAAATTAGTTAAGCCTACTTTGGATAGTTGCTGGAACGTGATTTTACGAACAAAACTATCCAAATTTACGCCACTATATGCTTTTGCATAGCCATTTGTGGGCAGGGTGTGATTTGTTCCTGAAGCATAGTCGCCAGCACTTTCGGGCGAATAATTTCCCAAAAACACCGAGCCTGCATTGCTAATGTTTGCCGCAACGCCATTGTGAAAATGCGTAGCAATAATCAAATGCTCGGGCGCATATTCGTTGGTCATTTCAACAGCTTCTTCCAATGTTTTGAGCACAATAATTTTACTATGTGCTAATGATTTACGAACTATATCTTTACGTGGCAGTTGTTCAATTTGAATTTCAATTTGCTCCAAAACGGCTGGCACCAAATGTTCGTCCACCGTGATGAGTATAGCCTGACTATCCACACCATGCTCGGCTTGCGAAAGCAAATCGGAGGCAACAAAAGCTGCATTGGCAGTAGCATCAGCCAATACTTCCACTTCCGAAGGACCGGCAGGCATATCAATAGCAACTTCTTTGAGCGAAACTAATTGCTTGGCAGCCATAACATACTGATTTCCTGGACCAAATATTTTATATACTTTAGGCACTGTTTCGGTACCATAAGCCATAGCGGCAATTGCTTGTGTTCCGCCAATTTTAAAAATACGGTGTACGCCAGCAACTTTGGCAGCATAAAGCACAGCAGGATGAATTTTGCCTGCAGCGTTGGGAGGCGAGCAAAGAATAATCTCCTTGCAATCGGCAATGGTAGCCGGCACAGCTAACATTAAAACGGTAGAAAATAAAGGTGCAGTACCACCAGGTATATACAATCCAACCTTTTCGATGGCTACTGCCTTTTGCCAGCAAAGCACTCCTGGCGAAGTTTGAATTTCGGGTAGTTCATGCTGCTGTTCACTATGAAATTTCCAAATATTCCTGCGTGCCAATTCGATGGCTTGTTTCAGTAGCATAGGTATTTGATTTTCAGCTTCATCTATTTCTTCCTGGGTAACTTCTATGGCTGCAATAGATACTTTATCAAACTGCTCGGTATATTTTCGTACAGCTTTGTCGCCATTTTGTTTCACGTCATCCAACACCTGCTGCACCGTGTTGAACAGTTGCGTGCTATCAAACACCGGACGAGCTAATATTTGAGCCCATTCGCTACGATTTGGATAGTTGAAAATTTGCATATCGTGTTTTTTTTTTGAATTTGTTATTTTTGACTTTGATAAACAAGAGATTATTCCCTGACAGTGCTCATTAATTTATCCCAATTTTGAAATAATGATGCTACGCTATCCAAAACCACATCGGCACCACTATGCCAAAGCACGTCATCGGGCAAAGGTCCTGTATTCACTGCAATAGTAAATAATCCTGCTTGATGAGCCGATTCCACACCCAGCGGAGCATTTTCAACCACCAACACTTCGTTACGGTTATGTCCCGATTTATGCAAAGCAGTTAAATAGGGTTCTGGTGAGGGTTTTCCCTGTGACACATCGTAAGCCGTTACCATGCGTTCTTTGCTGAAAATAGCAGGAAAATGAATTTGCAACGAATCTAACAAGCTTAGTTGACCAGAGCCGGTTACTAAAAAAATTTCCAAGCCCTGCTTTTTTATTTTAGCTAAAAGTTCTTGTGCGGAAGGCATCACAGGTGAAGCTCCATAGGTTTCAAAATACTTCGACTTCGAGCTATAAATTTGCTGTTTTTCTGTATCAGTAGCGTTTCGTTTATGTACTTTCTGAAAAGCACCATCAATGGTCGAGTGACCCGTTCGACCTTCGTTCATGTAAGCCTCGTGCTCGGTAAAAGGTATGTTAATATCGTTCATAGCACTTATCCACGAACCGGCGTGAAAAATCATGGAGTCAAAAAGAACGCCATCCATATCGAAAAAGACAGCTTTGAGATTGAAATGAGTCAGTTTATTCTCACTTAAATAATTATTAATGGCTTCTGAAATCATGAAATTTTGCTTTTAGAATGCAAAGATACGATATTGTTGTAGTTTTTCAAGAAAAAAATTCTAATTTTGCATGCGTTAATAAAAATCGGGATGTGGCGCAGTTGGTAGCGTGCTACGTTCGGGACGTAGAGGTCGCAGGTTCGAATCTTGTCATCCCGACTTTATACTATTTCCTAACGCAACACACACAGATGCACGCTAAACAACTCCATTTTCAACATACAACTCCCAATTTTATCATTCAATTACCTGCATCGAAAAGCATTAGCAATCGTGCACTGATATTGAGCGCTTTGGCATATAGCCCCTACGAAATAAATAACATTTCGGATTGCGATGACACGCAAGTTACATTAAAGGCATTAAACTCCAACGACACGCACTTTGACATTGGTGCTGCCGGCACTGCCATGCGCTTTCTGACAGCTTTTTTGTCCAAAACAGTGGGCGAATGGGTCATTACCGGTAGCGAACGGATGAAACAACGCCCCATAAAGCTATTGGTGGATGCACTCAACAGCCTCGGAGCTCGGATTGAATACCTTGAAAAAGAGGGATTTCCCCCTTTGCGAATATTTGGAAGTGCCCTTAATGGCGGCGACATACAGTTAAATGGCAGTGTGAGCAGTCAGTATATTTCAGCGTTGATGATGGTAGCACCATATATGCTAAAAGGGCTGAAAATCAAGTTGGAAGGACATGTTATTTCAGTACCTTACATACTTATGACAAAAGCCATGATGGCGGAATTTGGTGTTCATGTTAGCTTCGAAAACAACATAATAAGCATCGAACCGCAAAGTTATCGCCCCATTCCCTATCAGGTGGAGTCCGACTGGTCGGCAGCATCGTACTGGTACGAAATAGTTGCGTTGGCTGGCAGCGGAAAAGTTTCCCTAAAAGGCTTACATGCTATTAGTTTTCAGGGAGATAGCAAAGTGGCAGTGCTCTTCGAAAGGTTGGGCGTACATACCGAATTTCAAGAAGATGGCGTTATCATAACGCCTCATCGCAAGTTAGCAACGCACTTTGAGCATGATTTTGTAAATGAACCCGATTTGGCTCAAACCTTTGCGGTGAGTTGCTGTTTGAAAAACATTACTTTCCATTTCAAGGGTTTGCAAAGTTTAAAAATTAAAGAAACAAATCGGATTTTGGCGCTCACCAACGAATTGGCAAAATTAGGATTTCAGCTCGCCGAACCCGCCGAAGGCGAATTGGCTTGGGATGGCACAAAAACGTCCGTAAATGTCAATAGGATTCCAACAATAGAAACCTACGACGACCATCGAATGGCTATGGCTTTTGCTCCCGTGGCATTGCTGCAACCTATCATTATTCAGCATCCAGAGGTTGTTTCCAAATCTTATCCCAACTTTTGGAACGATTTGGAACTACTAAATCAGTAAACAAAAAAAAAACGAACAGGTCAATGTGCAAGATTTTACTCATTACGCCACCACTCACACAACTCAACACGCCCTATCCGGCAACCATGCAGTTGTTGGGGTTTTTGCGCTCCAAACACATCGAAGCACAACAAGCCGATTTGAGTATCGAACTGATAGAGGCTCTCTTTACGAAAGCAAACATAACAGCTATTTTTGAACACGTGGCAAGGTTAAAACTTTCCAAACAGCATCGTATCATAAGCCAACAAGCTGATTTTTATATTCGTACTATCGAGCCCGTTATGCAATTTCTTAGTGGTCGCGACCACTCCTTAGCAACTCGATTTAGCAATCGGGCGTTTTGGCCTGTTACCAAGCGATTGCCTGCCGACGAAGATTTGGAATGGGCTTTCGGGACGCTTGGCAACTACGACCGCGCAACGCACCTATGTACCCTATTTCTGAAAGACCTCTGCGATTTGATTCAGAAAAACATTGACAGTCATTTTGAGCTTATTCGTTATGCCGAATCACTGTGTATGTATCTTTCTGATTTTGAACCTTTACAAAAAGAATTAGAAAAGCCACTCACCTTTATTGATACACTGTTGTTAGCTATTTTTGAAAAGAAAATTGAAACTTACCACCCTGAATTTGTAGGTTTTACGGTTCCTTTTCCAGGCAATTTGTATAGTGCTATGCGGTGCGCTCAGTGGTTAAAAGCCAATCATCCAAGCATAAAAACCATTATGGGAGGCGGTTATGTCAATACGGAGTTGCGACAGTTAAATGACACGGGTATTTTCAACTTTATCGACTATCTTGTTTTCGACGATGGCGAATTGCCCCTATTTCGCTTGCTTACAGGCGGTGCGCTTGTTAGAACATTGTATTGCGACACCGAAAAAAATATTGTCAGGGAGCAATTTGATAGCGCTGTGAATTTTAAATTTTCGGATATAGGCACGCCTGATTACGATGGGCTACTTACAAACAACTATTTGAATTTGATTGAATTAACTAATCCCATGCATGCCCTGTGGAGCAATGGTCGCTGGAATAAAATGACATTGGCACACGGATGTTATTGGGCAAAATGTGTGTTTTGCGATGGTACTTTGGATTATATCCGTCGGTTTGAGAAAGCGCCTGTCGAAATGCTTGTCGATAGGATGGAAATACTGATGCAACAAACGGGTATCTCTGGCTTTCACTTTGTAGATGAAGCTGCTCCTCCGGTTATCCTTCGAAAGTTAGCCGAAGAAATATTGAAGCGAAAACTCACTGTAACTTACTGGACAAACATTCGTTTTGAAAAATCATTTACCGCCGAGCTCTGTTATTTGTTGGCACAATCGGGCTGCATAGCCGTATCGGGAGGTTTGGAAGTAGCTTCTCCGCGCATTTTGGAACTTATCAACAAAGGAATAACCATCGAAACAGCTCGGGAATGTATGAAAAACCTTTCCGATAATGGCATTATGACGCATGCTTATTTGATGTATGGTTTCCCAACTCAAACGGCTCGCGAAACTATCGAGTCATTGGAAGTGGTAAGGAGTTTATTTGCAAGCAATTATCTGCATTCTGCCTTTTGGCATCGGTATGCAATGACTATCCACAGCCCATCGGGACAAACGCCCGAAATAGTGGGTGCTCGCGCTGAGCAAAGCACCTACAATTCTTTTGCTAACAACGAAATACCATTTTCGACACCGAACCCCATCGACCTCGATTTTTATGGTGAAGCCCTCCGAAAAGCATGCTTCAACTACATGCAAGGAGCAGGTTTAGACTTGGATGTTAAAACTTGGTTTACGAAATAAGCCCTACCTGTATTCGACCCCGATTGCTACTTTTTACGCTCAGCCTGGTAAGCAAAATAAATCAGAGAAAAACAAATTCCTAGTATCAAATAAGCAGCCGAAGGAATACCAGGCGATGTGCCTGCACCGTACGAATGCATACCCGAAAGGTAATAATTTACACCCAAAAATGCCATAATAACACTTCCAAAACCAACCAAAGCTAAACTATTAAGCACTAATTGATTGTTAAATCGAGGTATGCTTCTTAAATGAAGAATAGCTGAGTAAACCAAGATACAAACTAATGCCCATGTTTCTTTGGGATCCCACCCCCAATATCTGCCCCACGACTCGTTAGCCCACACGCCACCCAAAAAGCAACCAATAGTGAGCATAAATAAACCAACTGAAAGCGAAAGTTCAATGATATAAGAAATTTCTTGTATGTTCGATTTAAGACGCGCACCTTTGTGCTTACCACGTAAAATCATTAACACCAAATTGAGCATACCTAAAATAGCACCCATGGCAAGGAAACCATAACTGGAAGTGATGATAGCCACATGCACAATAAGCCAATACGATTTAAGTACTGGCACTAAGTTCGTTATTTCAGGATTCATCCAACTCATGCTTGCCGTAAATAGTGCAATAGCCGACAAAATGCCAGTTACAGCCAATGTGAGAGCAGAGTGGCGCGCAAATATTAATCCTGCAAGCGAGGTAGCCCAGCCTACAAATATCATTGCTTCGTAGCCATTACTCCAAGGTGCATGTCCCGAAATATACCATCGCGCAGCCAATGTTAGCGTATAAACAGCAAATGTAACCGCAAAAGGATAAATGGCAGTATCTAATATTTTCTGCATGCGCATTGTAGGTCTAAATATGTCGTTGATATGCAATGAAAGCAGTACAAATCCAATCAAGAAATACACAATTCCTAAATAGCCAAACACATTCAAATCATTGTAAAGCATTTCAAGTGTTACTTTCGATTCCGAAGGCAAGTTTGCACCACCATTCGAGAGTTGATATTCTTTGATGGACGCCATCAGGCTGGTAGGATTTTCCCAATTTCCGATGGTATAAGCTTCGAGAACGGCATTTTTGTAATTGGCAAAAAGGGCATCTGGTGAATTTTTTTCTGGAAGAATAAAAGAGCCCGAGTTTTGAGCAATCAGCGCATCTATTTGTTCTTGGGTCATTCCCTTTTTTCCTCCTGCGGGACACACGCCTGTTAGTTCTACACTTTGATTGATTTCTCCAGTGCCCATATCGCCACCAGCAGGGCACTTGCCTGCTGAAACATCTCCTTGCGTCCCATCCATAGCATCCATGGCTGCCATTGAAGGCATTGGGTTAACGGCTACTGCCTGTGGTACTATCCAACTGGAATTTGTATCATTCGCATCAGGGAAAATATTGAGCATTTTCGATTCGAACAATTGATAGCAAATATTCACACGTTCATCCACGTAAATAAGCTCTGTTTCGTATTTATTTCGTTGCGATTGTTCTTTTTGATATGCTTGATTCACTTTATCAGTGAGTTTATAAGCGCCACCCTTTTGCTGGTCAAACATTTGATTAAATGATACATAGCCGTTAATTGCACCAAGCTCATCAGCTAATAATTCGTTTCCAACCTTAATAAAACGTTCATTTTCCCATTTAGCAGGGTCGGTGAACATACCCAACACAACTTCGGTATTCGATAAGCCATTATAGCTCGATTTTTTACTGATTTTTCGGAACACATCCGAGGCATAGGTGCTAAATGGTTCAATGCGCCCTTGGGCTTGATCTTGAATAAGCATACTATTTAAGAGCTGCAGATGATGCTCCTTGGCGGGATTCGAAGCCATCAAAGAGCCTCCGAACGCAAATAACAAAGCAAGCGAAAGCAACTTGCTGTTGCGGCGTTTCTGCTCTAAATCCTTGCTAAGTTTTACAACCGTTCGAAACCTACTATTTTTATTAAACAAAGTGAGCACCATACCTATCATCATAAAAAAGTAGCCAATATAGGTTAGTGTAGTTCCCCAATAATCGTGATTTACCGACAGTATTGTACCTCCTTCGTCCTGGTCGTACGACGATTGGAAAAAACGGTATCCACGATATTTTAAAATATTGTTCATATAAATTCGAAAAGGCATTTCGGTATGCATTTCGCTATCTTTTACAGTAATTTCACTGGCATAAGAAGAAGGGCTGTTGGAACCTGGATAACGTTGGAGCTCAAAATCACGTAGTTGAATGCTAAAAGGCAGTTTCTGTGCAAGCTTTCCATAAGCCAATGTTACTTTAACGCCATTCACATCGCATGTTGCAGGCATCGAAGCGCCATCAGCACCAGCTAAAATATTGATCTGTTCGGTTTTATTACCATCAGTGACAAAAAATTTAAGTGCATTTTTACCTTCACGCATAACGCCCATTTTATTCATTTCAGGCGTAAGTTGCGAAATTTCTTTTTTGGCTGCAGGATAAAATGCTTTCAAAACAAAAACAAAACTCCCCGACTTATATATGGTGCGCTGCTTGGCTTCGTGTATAGCGCTTGCCTGAAGCGTGTGCTCTGTTTGATCTATCATGCCCATCTCACTCATTTCTAAGGACGATTTGAAAAACAATACATCGTTTTGGCGAAAAAATAATATAGCGGCGTCTTGTGTGCTGTCAGCAAAAGAAAAAACCGATGCGCCAATTGGTTTTGCTTCTCCCTCGGTTAAAATGAGATCCTGCCCTCCATTTTCGCCACCACTCATTACAAACAGTGCCAGCGCAGGCTGTCCTTTATCCGTTGCTACAATAGTTTCGACCGCATTGGGCACAAAGCCCGAATTACTGACACGAATAGCATTGTCTCCGATCCGTATAAGCTCCGAAAAATTATCTGAATTTTCTGCTGTAAAAGTTATTTGCTTGGTTTTTTCGACTTGCTCAGCACCCTGTTGGGCTATGATACGCAACGAATTAACATCAGAACTCATTTCGTTCGACGTTTCACCCTCGCGAATGTGCATATAACCTTCCGAACCAAAATAACGCGTAACGGCAGCTCCAATGATTATGAGCACAAAAGAAAGGTGAAAAAGCAATACACTAAACTTGCGCTTGTTGAAAATCTCATAGCGGACAACACTCCCTAACATATTAATTATTAGAAATGTAAGCAACAACTCAAACCACAAGGCATTGTAGATAACTTCACGAGCAACTTCCGTGCTCTGGGCATTTTCTATGAATGTAGCATAACCGATAGATGCGCCAAAAATCAATAAAAGGATAACCGTTGTGGTCATCGAGAATAAAATATTGTTTAGTTTTTTCATTTTTTTTTAATTGAACCCACAACAAGCATATAGTTTACATCGAGAAAATGATATCATTGTAGGAATTATAATTTATTGCACAACAAACGGCAAAAGTAAAAAAAAATTACATATTAAAATCAATACAATTTTATTTAGAATAGATTATATATAGTTTCTGAGCAGAAAGCGTCTTACCTAATGTGTACGAAAATGATAAATTAGAAAAACTGGATTGAATACTTGTGAGTTATACCAACTATACATATAAAATGACCCAAAGTCATTTTTATGTTTACTGTTGTTAATGCCAATGTGTACAAACAATTAGGACAATGAGACGAAGTCGAAATTGGGCTTTATTGTTTGTACAATCGGTATTATTTCAAAATTAGTATATCAAACGCGTGTATAAAAGTCAAATAATATTGAGTTCAATTATGATAAGTAGGCAGCTATTTTGCTGGATTTATGTTTCTATCAAAGGATGATGGTTAGACAGCAAAGACAAAACGTATGCAGGTTTTGAAAAATATGTCAGTCTGTGAGTTATCAACATCCTCAAGCAACAAGAGAAGGTCTATTAGCCAAAGACTGAGAGTCCGCAAATCAACCTATACAAAAACTTGATTTACAATAAATTAGAAACAAGAAAGAAAAGATTACAGCTTGTCAAAAAAAACTGCCAACATTTGCTTTTGTATAAAGCATGTGTGAATATGCATCAATTTTTTATAAAATTTTGCTCACTTTAATTCTGAAAAAATAATTTTATAGAA
>MNZK01000092.1 GCA_001873635.1 Porphyromonadaceae bacterium CG2_30_38_12
TTACTAATTTGTATGCAATTTATTCTTTTTGCAACGAACGTATCATTAAGAATGCAAATGTAATATATATTTTTTATAACATCTAATTTTTTACGCAAAAATGCTACTTTTTTTATATAAAATTACTTAGCACTCTATTTTCATAGTTTACAATCTTTGAATTGGAAATGTTCATCAAATTTAATTTAAGCCATATCATGCTTAAATGGACTATCAATTAAGTGTTCAGTTGATAAATGTGCCTCACCGGGTCCACTCGGAGGTGACGATTCCAAAGCTAACGAAATTTCATTATCCAATTCAATACATACTATTTGTGGGTTCAAATAAATACGCTTCACAGCATTGTAATTTAAAGTTTCCATATCTTAATTTTTTAATTTGTATTAGCAAATTAATAAATCAGCCCCCTGATTGGGGGCTGAGAAATCTATTTTACAACTACCTTTTTGGTAATATTATTTACTTTAACCAAATATACATCAGGGATAAATGAATTATCAATCTGAACGGTTGAAGCGTTCAACTGTTTACTTGTAATACGCTGACCTAAAGCATTATATACCGACACTTCGGAGCCGATTAATTTTTCGTCATTTACTTTTACAATAATTCCCATTGTGTTTGAGTAAACCATTATGCTGTTGTCGATGGTTTTTATAATTCCAGTAACAGCACCCTGAGTACGGAAAATAAGACTGAAACGATTGTTATTTTCAGCGACATCCGAGGTGAAATTGTATTGACTACCGCTCGTTAAAGCATACTCAACATTCTGGAGTTTGTCCTTAAGTATGATTTGCGTTTCGGAATCAAAGTTTCTTATTTCGGTAGCCGATAAACTGAACTGCGATACTTTAGAGGCATTGGCATTGAAATTCAAGGGAATTTCAGCAGGAATTGTACTCATACCATTGATAACCAATTGCTCAGCACCTGCCATGGTGTACAAATCAGGTATTGTTGAGTTGGTACCGTTCATCATTTTTGGAGAATCGAAACGATCAAAATCATTGGATGCATTTTCGTTGAAATACAACAAAATTTCATCATTCGATTGACTATCCGACAAAACCAATCTTAGGTTTTTAGAAGAATCTACTGCACGTGCTTTAAATGGATTAGAACTTTCGTGTGAACGAGTTAGTTTCGCATTGTCCAAGGTTAAGTTACCGGCTGCTTTGGCTCGCACCCAAAATGCCTGCATTGGCGGAATAATATTCGTCCCTGAATTAACTACGGCACCTGAACTTGCATTGTAGGTAGGCGTTGACCATAATTGATTGCTATTTGTGGCTTCTGAACCACCGGTATTGGTACGCAAGTAAATAGATGGTTCGATAAGTGCTGCGTTTGTTGCATCATCTACAAATGTTTTAGTCCACGTTAAATGTGAAGGATAGGGATTTCCAATCAAATTAAAGCCTTTTGAACTTGCACCTGAATATGTTAATGCAACTATTGTATCTGCCATATTCAACTTACCTGAAAAAGTAAGAGTTGAACCCGTAGCGTCCGGCAAAGCAATATAACCCTTTCCTCTTATGAAAGTTTTACCTGACGTAAAAGGTTGTGTATCCCAACTTGCTTGTGCTTCGTCACGTTGATAATAAGTATATCCTGAAGGTGCAGCAGCTGCTGTTACCGGACTTGCTACGTACCAGTTACGAGCGGCTGACAAATATTGACTTACATTAGCTGTACCGTTATCGACTACTGTACCGGCAGTTAATGTAGCAGTTCCTGATGGACCTGAAAGTAAGTTAATCGTACCGTTATTGGTTAATGTACCTGTAACTGTAAGTTGTTGACCTGCATTAACGCTTAGCGATTTGCTATCATTTATAGTTAAACCAGCAACTTCTATATTTGAATTTACTGTAGCTGTACCATCAATAATTACGCTTGCTGCTGTTCCTGGAACTGCTCCTGTATTCCAACGTGCAGTTTCACTCCATTCACCTGTACCACTAAATGTCGGGATTAATGTTGTTACACTTATTTCGTTTGATTCAACCGAATTTTCTCCTCCTTTTTTTGCCACTACAGTATAGTAATAAGCTGTACCACTACTTAAACCAGTCAATACTTTATTGGTTGAACCGCTTACTGTAAATGGTGAACCTGAAATTGGAGTGTTGGATGAGCTGCTTGAGAAAGTGTGAGAGCCAAGATTTGAAACAGTGTTTTGAGAATAACTATCCCATTCTGTTGAAAGTGTTGGAAAACCGCTTGAAGGATTTGTAGTAACTCCTCCTGTTACTGAACTTTTTCTTACTAAAGTTTTTTCAGCAGTAACATAATCTCCTGTACCCCAAAGTGAACCAGGATCTTCTCCAATTTTCCCAAAAATATCAACAAAAGCTGAAGTTGAGATTTTATATAAAGCTACAGCATCATCTCCGTTATAATTTACGGCAGAATTATTGGACGCATTTACACCATTTGGTAAAGTCAAGTTTGCTGAGCTATTTTGATAGACAACTGTTGCTCCATTTGCTAATGTTCCGCTTAATGTAATATCATTTGAAGTTGTTGATGATCCATTTGCAAATAATTGTAATTTGTAATTTGATAAATCTACTGAAGTACCTGTGCCATTAAATATTTCAATGTATTTGTTACTACTAGATCCTTCAATATATTCAGATATAAACAAATCGCTTGCGGCGCCACTACTTTTAGTATACACATTCAATTCATATTCTGTAGCTCCGCTTACAGCATCCCAATTGGCAGTAAAGCCTGTAGCCGAAATGCCGGTAGCAGCAGTTGCCACAGGTACGCCAAGCGGTGTTTCGGTAGTTGCACTTGCAGTGGGGTGACTTCCAATTTTATAATCGATACTTGCGCCACTATTGGTATAAGGCCAAATAGCAAAATTATAGCTTGTAGAAGCCGATAAGCCAGTGAAAACAGCTGTTTGAGTTCCTTGCACAATATTTTTTACCAATACATCATCTACTTGAGCAGTACCATCAACAGGTTCTGTTGGTGTTCCTGTAGAAGCTATTATCAAATATCCATCCGGTACTTGACCGCCAGTAGCATCAGCCCATGTGACTGTAATCTGACTGCTTGAGTTGGCTGTAGCTGTTAATGAAGTGGCGTGATTAGTTGGTTCACCTACGGCAGGTGCGGAAGGCGTTACATTTCCCGTAGCAGCGGTATTTGTAGCACAATAAGTTGTACCATCGCCCACAGCCATTACAGAATACGAATAAGAAACTCCATTGGTTAAGCCTGTTTTAGTAACCGGTGAAGTTACAGTTTCGGCACTTCCTCCATTCCATATCAAGGTATAACTCGACGCGTTTGTTACTGCATCCCACGATAATGTAGCTTCGGCATTTCCTGCTGTTGGTGTTACGGTTGGGGCGGCAAGTGAGGTACAAGAAGGTGGAAGTGTATATTCAATAACCAAAGAAACTAATTGCAAGTTCTTAGATGAAACAGAGATATTAAAAAAACCATTTCCCGTTCCACCCGTAAAATCATAAGTTGTACCTCCCGTAGAAGTCGAAACTGTTGTTCCACCCATCGATAAATATGTTGACATTGCGGATGCTCCTACATTAAATCTTTGCACAGCTGAAGGTGAACCTCCAGAATTGTATGATAAAGTGATTTTTGTAATACTACCTAATGATGTGGTATTATAAATGTACCCACTTCCACTTGTAAACCATATTTTTGTAGTTTGATATTGTTTCATTTTGCCATTAAAACCAATTCCTGATTTTGTTATTGACTGTGCACCATCGGTTGTGCTCATGTCAGCCCCATTTATTGTAATAGTTGCTCCAAAAACACTCCCACTTCCCACCAGCAGTATCACCGCCAGCAGTATTGTTTTTAAAAAAGTCATTTTCATTTTCATAAAGATAAAAATTTAAATAGTGAATTAATATTCATTGTTTGCTCAACAATTTTTTCCTATAATTAGAAAAATTGTTGAAATAGAATTGAGCAGCAAAGATAATTGTATTATTAGAACGATGTTGTGTTTTTGTATTAAAATACAATTAAAAAAAATCTCATTTTGTTTATACAATCGTAAGTTTTGCATCAAAATAATATACTGAAAATAAGGAGTTAAAAATTATTAAAAATAGTTGAATTTGCGATTAATTCACTATTTTTTAGGGAGTTAGAAAAAGAGTATTAAAAAACTAAAAAGTCAGGATTAGGTTTAAAATGAATGGATTAGAATATAGGGATGGTGCTACCTTTTTAGGCGTTGATTATTCTTTACATCATGAAAGGGGATAAATACTAAAGGAGAATTAACAAAAAAAGAACAAAAATTACAACAGAAGTTCGTTTACAATTTCTGCTCCTCCATCACAAAAAATATTTTTTCTGTTTTCCGATTTAAGGTTGTCTGAATATAACTTTACAGAACCGATATTGAGTCTTTGTGTCCTTTAATGATGCAAGTATCTTTGTCAGCGTATGGAAAGTCAAAACCCAATTAAAAACGAGAAGTGCATTAGATAATTTGCAAATTGAGAAACACATGACACACACTTCTCATTATTCTATTTTAAAATCGTGGCTGGCAACTTTGAGGTTGTTCTATGCAATTTCTTAACTGTTTTTTTAACTCAATTGAGCAAGAAAGAGTTACAAAATGGATTAAAAGGTTGGGGTCATTCCCAAATTCCACATTACAAACGACCACATATCAGTTTGAGCATCAATTACTTTTGCGGTTGGTTTTCCGGCTCCATGTCCCGCTTTTGAATCAATGCGAATCAAGGTTGGTTTAGCCGATTTATTAGCAGCTTGAAGCGTGGCAGCAAACTTAAAAGAATGAGCCGGCACCACACGGTCGTCATGATCGCCTGTCATTACAAGTGTTGCAGGATAGTTAACGCCAGCTTTTAGGCTGTGTAGTGGTGAATAAGCTTTGAGGTATTCAAACATTTCTTTGCTTTCTTCGCTGTTGCCATAATCGCTGGTCCACGACCAGCCAATGGTAAATTTGTGGTAGCGCAACATATCCAGCACACCTACTTCGGGTATGGCTACTGCATACAAATCAGGACGTTGCGCCAGGCAAGCACCAACAAGTAAGCCGCCATTGGAACCGCCATCAATGGCTAATTTTCGGGAAGAAGTGTACACTTGAGCAATTAAATATTCGGCAGCAGCAATGAAATCGTCAAATACGTTCTGTTTTTTCATTTTGGTGCCGGCTACATGCCATGCTTCGCCATATTCGCCACCTCCACGCAGGTTTGCCACGACATAAATACCACCATTTTCCAAAAAAGGAATTCGTGAAACGTTAAAAGACGGCTTGAGACTAATGTTGAAGCCACCATAACCATAGAGCAATAAAGGATTTTTGCCATTTTTTTTCATCCCTTTTTTGTAAATAATACTCATCGGTACCTTTGTTCCGTCCTTGCTGGCATAGAAAACCTGCTCCGAAACATAATCGGAAGGCTTGAAAGCCACATCGGAAGAGTGAAACAATTCAGAGCGATTTTCATTGGTGTCGAATCGGTAAATCGTGGCTGGGAAAGTATAAGCAGTAAACATATAAAATGCTTCCGTATCCTTATGTTCACCACTGATACCACTTACTGTTCCTAATGCCGGTAATTGTACTTCATAGAGTTTTTTTCCTGCCAAGTCGTAGCCGTAGAGATGATTCGTCGCATCTTTGAGGTAATTGGCAATAATTTTTTTACCAATAATAGTAACACTTTCGAGCACATTATCGGTTTCGGGTAGTATTTCTTTCCAGTTTTCGTTGGACAATTGCGTGAGGTCAATTTCCATCAATCTTTTTTTTGGCGCTTTCCAATTGGTGAGCAAGTATAATTTTCCATGTAAGTGGTCGATAACGGAATAGTCATTATCAAACCCTTTTGCTAACTCAATAAAATTTGAGCTTGGCTGCGTTAAATCTTTCATTAACAAACTGTTTCCTGTTGTTGTTTCGGTAATGCTAATGATAAGGATTTTCTCATCGTCGGTTACTTGAGCATAACATTCGCGCAAGGCATGTAATTTATCTTCGTACACCAATTCGTCGGCACTTTGAGGCTGTCCAATAGCATGATAATATATTTTTTGGTATTCATTTTTGGTTGAATATTCTTTTCCGGCTTCTGGTGCGTCGAAGGCGCTATAATAAAATCCATTTCCGTGCCATGCTATTTGTGACGATTTCGACCATTTAATGTGATCGGTCAGCAACTGGCGGGTTTGCATATCGAGAACAAAAATTTCGTTCCAATCGGAACCACTTCGGGAAATAGCATAACCCAAATAATTGCCATTTTTTGAGAAAGCTAAGCTTGCGAGTGCCACTGTTCCGTCAGTAGAGAAAGTGTTGGGGTCGAGAATAATGTTGGGGTCGCTTGTTAAATCGGCTTGTTCGTAGAAAACGCTTTGATTCTGCAAACCATTATTTTTAAAGAAATAATACTTACCGTTTTTTTTGAATGGAGCACCATATTTTGGATAGTTCATGAGCTTAGTCAGTTTCTTTTTCAAATCGTTTCTGAAAGGAATTTGCGATAAGTATTCGCTAGTAACTTTGGTTTGAGCTGTTACCCAATTGGCTGTTGCTTTTGATGTATCGTTTTCCAGCCATCGGTAAGGTTCGTTCACTTCAACCCCAAAATATGTATCTACAACTTTTTCTTTCTCTGTTATTGGATAACTAATTTTTTGAGCAGAAATAAATAGGTTAGCAGCAAGTAGGAGGGAAACTGAGAAAATACCAAATCGTTTCATATTCTATTTTTTGTGTTAAAATTTCAGAAAGCAGTTTTTTTTTTAGAAACTATACTAAGTTAACAAAAAGAGAAACAATCTTCAAAGAAAAGTGTTTATTTCATAAAGCAATTTTGCAGGTAATCAAACTAAAAAAAAATGCTGTTCAATGACTTGTGAGTCTTCAAATTCAGATTTGCGTAGTACAAATTTATTCTTTTTGAAAGGTGTATAGTTGTATTTAAGGGCATTGTTTAGTTGTATTACTTTTTGGTATAGCTTGGAGCTTCGCCTTATTTTGATTACTTCTTCTACCTGATTTTGAGCCAACCTGCTAACAGCTTTCTGTGTATTCATTATTCGTACAAGTAGCATTATTGAGTAGCAAGATGAAAAAATTGTGGATACAAAACAAACCATTGCCGAATTAACACCCTGAAAGTACACAGTATTCAGAAATGAATTTTACGCATATATATTTAGTTTCTAAACGATCACCTAAAAAAATAGCAAAACAAACCACCAAGATAACTTTTGTGAATGAAATGAATTTGCGATTGCGAAAAATAAATCGGATAAAAACTATTCAGGGTTCACTGTCTATTGAAGGTAACACCTTGAATACAGAACAAATAACAGCTATTCTCGTAGGAAAACCCGCGATGGGAACTATGCGCGAAATTCAGGAAGTGAAAAATGCGTCAGCAACATACTTGGGACAAATGTTGATACGGTTTTTATGCCCTCAAAAGCTACTGTTGGCGAAACCGATTTATCAAAATACAAGATTGTTCAGAAAGAGCAATTTGCTTACAGTGCTATGCAAGTAGGACGAGATGAAACCATAAGAGTTGTTCTTTATTCAAAAAATGAGCCTGCAATTATTTCACCTGCCTATTTGGTTTTTGAAGTCATTGACAAGGATATTGTTTTACCTGAATTCTTTATGCTTTGGTTCTATCGTCCAGACTTTAATCGTTACGGTCGCAATATTGACCGAAGCGAATTTGCCTCCCTGATGGAACAAAATGCCGAACGCGTTAAACAAAATCCCGACTACTACAAACAGCGACAGCAACTTGCCGAACACCCCTGGTGAACAATTAAACGACAGCGAGGGTTCAACCATGTTCTCAAAAGGGGGAAAACTAAGATACTGGGCGAAGTTAGTTTAGTCTTTATCGGCTACAACTTGGCTGGTTGAGCCAATATTTTAGACGGCTGCGAATAGTTTAAAGTATTGATATACAAAAATATAAACACCTTAACCTTGCCTTTTCGGCTCCAAACGGCTTATTTTAAGCTATTTTCCGACATCCGCGTATTTCAACTCCGTTTTTCAGCAACTAAATTTTAATTGAAGTTAGTGAAGCTACAAAAGCCTACCAAACGAAATTTTGACTATTTTTGGAAAAAATTTGGATTTTTTGCGCAGACTGTCGTTATGGGCAAGTTTAGAAAAAAAAAAAGACAGAGTAAAACTTTTTACATTTTTTAGGTTGAAAATTTGCTTTTGCGGTGAAAAAACTCTATTTTTACCGCAAATTATGCAGTGAAAAGAATTATGTATATACACGAAAGAGATAACTGGTATAATTTTGTATGGGATAATGAAAAGATTTTACCAATATTAGCCTCAGTAAGACATTTACAAGGTAGATTGCTCGGAAATATGGAAAGATTGGGTTTCGACTTAATCGAGCGCGCAACATTGGAATCTCTAATTTTGGACGTTATTGACACGTCTAAAATCGAAGGTGAATTTCTTAATCCTGAACTTGTTCGCTCTTCTATTGCACGAAAATTAGGTATTGAAGGAGCCTTATTTGTATCTACACCACGAAATATTGAGGGCGTTGTTGATGTTCTTTTAGATGCTACTCAGAATTATGATAAAACGCTGACAGTCGAACGACTTTTTGGTTGGCACAACTCACTTTTTCAATCGGGTTACAGTGGAAATATAAAAATTGATGTTGGACGTTTTCGGTCGGCTGGAATGAAAGTCGTTTCCGGAACATTTGGTAGAGAAAAAGTACATTTTGAAGCCCCAACACCTGAAAGAGTTCCGCTGGAAATGGATATATTTCTGAATTGGCTGAATGAGAAAAATCAGATGGATTTAGTTTTGAAATCAGCTATCTCGCATTTTTGGTTTGTTACCATTCACCCTTTTGACGAAGGCAACGGACGACTTTCCCGGGCAATTATGGATATGCTTTTAGCACGAAGTGAAGGAAGTAAAATCAGATTTTACAGTATGTCCAACCAGATTTTCAAGGAACATAAATATTACAACGAAATTATTGAAAAAACGCAGAAAGGAACAAGCGACATTACAACTTATTTACTGTGGTTTTTAGACTGTTTCGAGAGAGCGTTACTTGCAAGCGAAAAGAATTTGGAGATTATTCTTGACAAATCACATTTTTGGGAAAAACATAAATTTACTTCTATAAACGAGAGACAGCGAAAAATAATTAATTATTTATACGACAATTACGATAAGGAAGTTGGATTTTTACGAACATCAACCTACGCAAAATTGGCTGAATGTTCAACTGATACTGCTTTACGTGATTTACAAGACTTAGTTGAAAAAGAAATTTTGAAATCGGAAGACACTGGAAAGAAAACCAATTATCTGGTTATTAGTCCGAAAAATATACAAATTCCAAAAATTCCGACAACAAATTAAATCGAAACTAATTGCGTTTTTGCGTAACTTATCCCATATTATTATGGAGAAACTGTCGTTGGCAATAATGCTATGATGAATACGAACATTGAGCAGGGCATTGGCAACAGAATTCCACTTTGGCTTTTTGTTTTATCATACTAAAAAAGATATTTTGTAAAAACATTTCTGAATTTTAATAAATATATAATCACATGAAAAGTGCTGCAGATTTGCTTCAATGGATGGATACCATTTGGAATTTTAGACTGTTTAATTTTGGTGATAATCCCTTTACTACTAAAACATTCCTTCTTCTTTTATTATCTCTTTTTCTGCTATTTTATCTATCCGCAAAGATTCGAAAGCTGTTGGTGGATAAGATTTTTCCCCGCTACGACATTGAAACTGGTGTTAGCCAGTCAATAGCCACTATTGTGCGTTATTTGTTGGTTGTGGTTGGCGTAATTATCATTTTTCAAACAATGGGTATCGATTTGAGCGCCATTGGTTTATTGGTTGGTGCATTGGGTGTTGGTATTGGTTTTGGCTTACAAAATATAACGAATAATTTTATCAGCGGTATCATTATTTTGTTCGAACGACCTATAAAAGTAGGCGATAGAATTGAATTAGACAATGTATCGGGCAATATTGTTAACATTTCTGCTCGGGCAACTATCGTTATTACCAACGATAATATTGCCGTAATTGTACCAAATTCTGATTTTATAAATTCGCGCGTTATCAATTGGAGCCATAACAACAACGAAGTGCGGATAAGTTTCCCCATTGGAGTTTCGTACAATGAGGACCCTGAAAAGATACGAGAATTACTTACAGAGGTTACCAAAAAAAATCCAGGTGTTTTAAGTTCGCCAGCACCTTATATCCTTTTTGAAGGATTTGGCGATAGTAGTCTAAATTTTTTAGTAATGGTCTGGACAACAGAATATACCGACCGCCCCAAAATTCTAAAAAGCGAATTGTATTACGAGATTTTTGCCAAATTCAAAGAACACAATGTCGAAATCCCTTTCCCACAACAGGACGTTCATTTAAAATCGGGATTTGAAAAGCTAATTGATCGAACTGAAAATTAATATTTTAAAATATGGCAAAAGCTAAAAAATTTGGTGCCTTTGGAGGTGTTTTTACGCCCTCTATCCTTACTTTATTAGGGGTAATAATGTATTTGAGGCTGCCTTGGATTGTTGGTCAAGTAGGACTTTTATCCACTTTGGGAATTATTCTTGTGGCACATATTATTTCAGGTAGCACGGGGCTTAGTGTGGCGTCTATTGCTACCGACAAAAAAGTAGAAACAGGTGGCACTTATTACATTATTTCGCGAAGTTTGGGCTTGCCCATTGGCGGTACGCTGGGTTGGGCACTTTTTGTCGGATTGTCGTTCAGTGTGAGTTTGTATCTTATCGGTTTTGCTGAGGTTTTTCTGGGCTATTTTGGCTTCGAAGTAAACTTAACAACCATTCGTATTGCTGGCTCTATTATTCTTTTATTAGTTACAATTCTTACCTTTATCAGCACTTCGTTGGCTATCAAAACACAGTATATCATTCTCACCATAATGGCTTTGTCGCTTTTGTCGGTGTTTTTTGGGAAGCACGATTTTCCGCCAGTAGTTTCTCCGATGGGTGCTGTCCCTTCCCCACTTTCATGGATTGCACTTTTTGCTATTTTCTTTCCAGCAGTGACGGGTTTCGAAGCGGGCGTATCAATGTCCGGAGACCTGAAGGATGCTCGAAAAGATATTCCTTTGGGGACGATTGCTGCCATCTTAGTAGGGCTTACAGTGTATGTTGGTTTGTCTGTTTTTCTGTCGTTTACCGTCAGTAATGATTTGTTGGCAAACGATACAAATGTATTATTTAAAATATCGTGGATACCACAATTGGTTATTGCGGGAATTCTTGGCGCCACATTTTCGTCGGCACTTGGAAGCATTATGGGTGCGCCACGTATTATGCAGGCAGTGGCAAAAGATGGCATTGCCCCCTTCTTTTTTAGCAAAGGAGTGGGCGCGTCAAATGAACCCCGCAATGCACTTTTACTTACATTTATCATTGCGCAAACAGGCATTCTGATTGGCGATTTGAATGCCATTGCACGCATAGTAACCATTTTTTTTATCATTACCTACGGTTTTCTGAACATTACTTATACTGTAGAAAGTTGGGCAAGTAGCGATTTCAGACCTTCGTTTAAAATTCCTCGCTTCGTCAGTATTATTGGCGCTTTGGCTTGTATTATTGTCATGATTCAGTTGGATATTATGGCTTTGGGAATAGCCACAGTGGTATTGCTGGCTTTGTTTTTTTTTCTGAAAAACAAAGAACTCAAATTGCAGTCGGGCGATACTTTGTCGAGTTTATGGTTGTCGTTGGTAAAAACAGGATTGCTCAAACTTGCCAAAAGTAAAATTGATACCCGCAACTGGCGACCCAACGTAATTCTCTTCAGTGGAGCTTCGGGAAACAGACCACATCTGATTGAATTAGGAAAAGCTGTGGTCGGGAAATTGGGGATTTTTACCAACTTTGAACTGATTGAAGATGCTGCCGACGATTTGATATTTGATAAAACTGCGCGGGTAAGCGTTGAAACCATCTCGAATCATGATGTTATTACCCGCAAACACAGTTGTAGCAATGTGTATGAAGGAATGGCGATGATTAGCCGCATTTATGGCTTTTCGGGTTTCGAGCCCAATACAATCCTGATGGGCTGGTCGAAAAATACGAATAGTCCTGAAAAATGGACTAACTTATTGCTTACATTAAACAAATTAGATTATAATCTGGCATTTTTGAACTACGATAAAAATGCAGGTTTCGGAAAATACAAAAAAATAGACTTTTGGTGGAGTGGCGAAGGACGAAATCTTTCGCTGGCATTGCATCTCATCCGTTTTATTACAGTTACGCCACAGTGGCGATATGCTGAAATTCGAATTTTGGCTATCAATCCGAATCCAAAAAATACGGATAGATATTATGCTGTTTTGGGGCAAGCTATTGATAATTATCGGATTAGAGCCACTGTTAAAGTAATTGTCAATATAGATAAAACCGCTAACAACGAGCTTGTTAAGTTGGAGTCGCAAGACACCGACTTAACCATTGCAGGTTTATCGAAATTTGGACAAGAAACGATTAATCACACTGTGGAGGAAGTAAATGACCTTGTTCTGCATCTCAAATCATGCCTTTTAATACATGCCTCATCGAATTTTGATGTAATAGCAGCTCTAAATCCGAATTCGGAGCGTGATAGTATTTCGGAATCGAACACTGCCGAAACAAGCCCCATAGTATCGGTACTTACAAATTTACAGCAGTCCGAAAATAGTATTGTCAATGCCACTATTTTAAATGTAGCAACGCTGCTCGATAAACAGTCTGCGCATTTTACAGGTACTGTGTTGGATGCTATACCAGAAAGTAGAGGGCATTTTCTCGACCAATTGGAACGACTTACAAGCAAGATAATCAATAGATTGGAGCAAGCTAACGCGTACACAAACGAACATGAAAAACAGTTTGAGCAATTTGGTATTCTGAACGATTTTTCGTATCAAGCACAAAGGGAAATCTCTAATTTCAAGGAGATAGTGTTGAAAGAGGAGGTTGAAATCTTGCAAAATGGCGTTCTACAGCTGATAGCTTCCGCAGGTAATGCGGTTTATAATATACCCAAAAGTATTCGCTTAAAATTTGGCAAAAACGATTATGCAAAACTCAAAGCTATCGGTTTATTAGGCAAAATAAAACGGACTTACAAAATGGGTTGGACGCACCTTACAGGCAAAGAGATTGGAGTGAATATCCAGTTACAAGGTGCTGCAAGCTATTTTCTTTACTACAAAAACCTTGAGTTTATAAGGCGTTTTTACGATGCGTACATAACTCAAAGTTTAGAGGCTTTTTCGGGAATTAAGGAACTATTACATCACAACGCATTAGCCATAGAGAAATGTAATTCCAATAATTTAACTGTCAATGATATTGCTGTCGAAAAAGAAAAAATATGCGAATTAGTTTTAAAATTGAGAGCTCAGAACCATACATTTTTTCAAAATCAAAGACAAGAAATGCTCGAGGAACTCAGTTCAAATCTTACACTTTTTAGTCAAACCATCGAAAATCCACAAGCAAATCTTTTGAGTCGCAAGTTTAAAAGTTTGTCTAAACAGACCTCAGCGCTTAAAAATTCCATTACTGAGTTTCCTGATTTATGGTTGCATTTTATGGTGAATCATATAAATAAAACCTATTTGGATTTCATTTTTTATTCGCTAAAAAATAAACTTAACACAAAAATTGCCAAGCTGCTGGTTGAAATTAAATATAGCATTGACACTAATATTCTTAAAAATCTAAAAGTTTTTGGAAGTAATGTCCAAGCTATGATAGATAAAAATGAGGGTGTATTTAGTCAAAAAGATGTTTTTAGTAACAACTTGATTTCCGTGCCACTTTTCGAAGATAATTTTTATAGGCTATTGAAAGCTATTCAAACGAAAGTTGAAAAGTTGCCCAAAGAGCTTACTGTGAATGGTGACGAGTTGTTAGAGAATATTAGTTATGAAAGGCTCGAAAATGTAAGTGAATTTGGGATTGAACTAAATAAAATTGCCGATTATCATATTAGTAATGAGCTGGGTAACGAAGTAAGGAAGCAATTGATTCAGCTTCAGCAACAATTGACGATTACTGTATCGACCATCAAGAATTTAATTAGAATGGCAAATTTCCATCTCGAAAATAAAGATTTAATAATTTCTCAAACAATAGATAAAAGTCAGAAGCTAAAAAATGTCTTGCTCGAAGAGTTGTTGGGGAGTATAAAAAGTGAAGAAGCTAAACTGAATTTGATTTATCAGCAAATAAGCCAACATTTAAAAATAGGATTAAAAAACGCTTTTGAACCATTGTCTGCTGCCATTATACTCAAATCGGCCGACAGTTTGAAAAAGGAAATAAGAACATTACAGCAACACAGATTAGTTGAGCGTTTTAAATACTATAAAAAATCGATGTCTCAATTTTTTGTAAAGCAAATGGTACATTTACTCTATCGCCAGAGTAAGATTTTGTTGTGGTCGAAACGCATGGAGCAGGCGCGGGCTAAGGAAGCACTTTTCCCTGGTGAACCACTTACTATATTGCTCGCACAGATAGCACCTGAAAAATCGGTTATGCTCAACTTGCCATTCTATTATTCGAATCTGTTTTCGGGTAGTTTGACCATTGGCGATAACTTTTGGGTAGGTATGAAAATGGAAATTGAAAAGGGAAGCCGTGCAATTAAACTTTTCTCGAATGACACTTCGGGCTTACTTATTATTACCGGCGAGAGAAGTTCCGGCAAATCGAGTCTAAGCAAATTTTTGGCAAACCGTCATTTCGAGAAATCAAATATTTTCAATCTGTCGGCTCCGAGCGAATGCACGTCCGACCTTGTGCTTTTTGAGCAATTGCTCCTCAATACCTTGGGTGGTGATGCCAATTTAGCTTATACATTAGAGATGCTACCAGCTCGAAGTGTGATTATTATTAACGATATGGAACTGTGGTGGGAACGCAAACCTATGGGAACGCAAGTTATTGAAAAAATTATTCTGTTGATGCAACAATATAGTCACAAAATATTGTTTATTTTGAATGTGAATCAATTTGCACTTAAAATTATCAACGAATTAACAGCCATAAATACGCATGCCATCGAAATTGTGTTTTGTCAGCCTTTCGATTCGCAAGAGCTAAAAAATATGATTCTAATGCGCCACCAAGCTGGTGGAATGAGTTTTAGTATGGATAAGAAGCACGAAAAGTCTATGTCCGACTGGGATTATGCACGCATTTTCAATCAGATTTTCAACTTGGCTGATGGAAATCCTGGTCTTGCCATTCATTTGTGGCTTGCTGGAATACATAAAATAGAGGGAAATACACTTTATATGCACAACCCTTTTGGTGTACAAATAGAACTCAATGAGCCGCTGTCGCAAGAAGATATTTTCTACTTGCTACAATTTGTGCTACATCGGCGTTTTTCGTTAAAGAGTCTCTCGCAGGTATTGCAAAGCGATATTGCATTCACCGAAACCAAAATTCGCTCTTTATTGCAAAGAGGATATCTGATCGAAAAACTTCCCGAAGTGTATTGCCTGAATCCTGCTTTGGAAATTCATTTAGTTAAAAAACTTAAAAGTCTCGAAATATTATGATTTATTTAATAGTACTTTCTGTGGCGGTAGTGCTCTATTTGATACTTAAAGTGATATCATTGCTGCCAAACCTGATAAAGACGAAAAGAAAATTCAGTTCGTTTTTTCTGCGAATATTCCACGTTGTACAATTGCTTTTGTGGGTAGCTTATGCCTTTTGGGGTTTTGTGCAATTGTTTTCCGAAATGGTGGTTTTCCCTTTTCTCATTGCAAGTTTAATAGCGCTCATGGTCGCGTTATTGGGCTGGTATTTTGTACGCGATTTTGTGGTGGGAACTATTCTGAAGTTTGAGAATGCGTTCGAGGTTGGGCAACAAATCCGTACAGTACAAGGGTCGGGGATTATAAAAAAATTGGGATATCGTTCTATGCAACTAATGAATGCTGAAGGTGAACTGGAGCACATTCCATATACGCTGATCGCACATCAGAAAATTTCCAAACCAGCCGAAACAAACCATTGGGTGGAACATACACTGAACTTGAAAATTGACAGCTCTTTGACGCCCGAAAAATTGCAAAACGAGCTCAGAATTCGCTTACTCGAAATGCCTTGGGTACTCTCAGACCAAAGTTTAAAAATAACCACTACACGCTGCGAAAATGATTTATACAATGTCCAAATTCGGTTACATTTACTAAGCGACGAAATGATCATTAAAACGCAGAATAATATGCAAGTGTACGTTTCTGAGTCGTTTGGTCATACGAAAAAGATTTAGAAATTTCATAAAAATGTTGCTCTTTGATGTTCTAATTTTGGTAGGCTATCGGGTTAAATAAAAGGAAGTTACACTATTCAGAATTTGGGCTATAAATACTTTATGAGATACAACCAGAACACCTAATAAAATGGCACGACTTGCCATGAGTCTCGTTTCGTGGCGGTGGGTATGAATAATGTTGCGCGAGACAAGCTAACTTGTTCTAATACCAACGTCTTGTGAAAGACTATTCAAAAACATAACCACTTGGAAAGTAAAACTTAAATTAGTAGGCATTTAAAGGATGTCATTGACTTCATTTATTCTTAAATATTTGTTAATCTATATTTTACATTTCGTTTGTTCCCAGATTTATACTCCCTTTTCACCCGAAATGAGTAAAAAATTAAAATTAAATTAGTGCAAACACTTCGTTCATCAAATATTTATTTCCAGTAAAAATTACACATTCAATTGTCCTGCTTCTAAAAGCCACAGGCTGATACTTTTTATGAAAAATATTACAAAATGTATTGTAAAATATCAAAAACTATAATTTTACTTTGACAAATTTAAATTATTGACAGAATAACAGAATTTACAGTAGCATATTTATAGTAAAAATTTGTAAATTCTGTTATTCTGTTTAAAAAAACGAATCAATTTCAAATCATTCATATTTCTACTTTACTAAACTAAAAATTGAACTCAATTAACT
>MNZK01000078.1 GCA_001873635.1 Porphyromonadaceae bacterium CG2_30_38_12
ACATAGCTTTTTAAAAAAAATGATTGCTTGCCCAAAGTAGTAATACAATAACAAACAAGGCTGGGAGCATATTAAGAACGTTTATTTTCTTTATATCCAAAATGTTTAGTCCTAAGCCCACCAATAGCACTCCACCCACAGCACGTATGCCGTTGATAATATCGGGAGTAAAAAACGTGGATGCAGATTGAGCAAGCAAGGTGATACTCGCTTGAAAAATAAAAAGCGGAATTGCTGAAAAAACAACACCTACCCCCAAAGCCGATGCCAGTAATATGGACGAAAAACCGTCCATTAGGGATTTTGTGAGCAGCACCTCCGACGAGCGGCCGACTCCCTCATCCACTGCACCTACTATAGTCATAGCACCCACACAAAACAAAAGGAAGGCAGTGGTAAGTCCTTCGGTAAAGCGCTCATTACCTATGTTTAGCTTCCGTTTCATAAAATCGCTGAATGTATTCGCATATTTTTCAAGGTCAATCCAAGCTCCAAGCAAAGATCCTATAGCCAAGCTCGCCACTACTATCAGAATATGCTGCATGGTCACAAACATGGTAATACCTATAGCCATTGTAAACAAGCCAATAGCCTGAAAATAAATGGATTTGTATTTTGGATGCAAGGTTTTATGCAGCATCAAGCCTATCAGTCCACCTACAACAACGGCAGCCGTATTTACAAAAGTTCCTATCAACGTTTCATTAATTTAAGCGATAACAAAATCGAGTTGTTTTTTATCCAAATTGGCTTTGGCAACGCGCACCGTAATTTCGTCGCCGAGCTGATATCGTTTGTGATATCGACGACCAACCAAGCAATAATTCTTATCGTCGAAGGTATAGTAATCGTCGTCCAAATCGCGTATCGGAATCATTCCTTCGCATTTATTCACAAGGAGTTCTACATAAATTCCCCACTCGGTGATGCCCGAGATAACGCCATCGAAATTCTGTCCCACATAAGCCGACATAAATTCTACTTGCTTGTATTTGATAGATGCGCGCTCAGCGTTGGAAGCCAATTGCTCCATCTCCGAGCTATGTTGGCAATAAGCTTCGTAGTCCTGTTGGCTCACGCTACGACCCTCATGTGTGTATTTTTCGAGCAGGCGATGCACCATCATATCGGGGTAGCGGCGTATGGGCGAGGTGAAATGTGTGTAAAAATCGAAGGCAAGCCCATAATGACCAATGTTCTCAGTAGAATAAATGGCTTTTGCCATCGACCGAATAGCTAATGTCTCGATGAGGTTTTGTTCTTTTTTACCCATTACCTCATCCAACAAGTGATTGATAGAGGAGGAAACAGCCGAACTTTTGCCTGAAATTTTCAGATTATAGCCAAACTTTTTGATAAACTGCGAAAAATTCTGCAATTTATCTGGATTTGGAACATCGTGAATACGATATACAAAAGTTTTTGGTTTTAATCCTCTGCCTGGTTTGCCAATATGCGTGGCAGCTGTTTTATTTGCCAACAACATAAACTCTTCCACCAACTTATTGGCATCTTTTTGTTCTTTAAAATAGACGGAAGTAGGTTTGCCTTGCGCATCAATCTCGAAACGTACCTCCACCCGATCGAAAGCAATGGCACCCGAAGCAAACCTGTTGGCACGAAGTTTTTTTGCCAAGCTATCTAATGTGAGTAGTTCGTGCGCATAATCACCGGAGCCAGTTTCAATAATGGTTTGAGCCTCTTCGTAGGTAAAACGGCGGTTGCTGTTGGTTACCGTTTTCACAATTTCGTAGTGTTGCACTTCGGCTGCATCATTTAGTTGGAAAATAACCGAATAAGTCAATTTGTCTTCGTTGGGGCGTAGCGAACAGATACCGTTTGATAAATGTTCGGGCAACATGGGAATGGTACGGTCCACCAAATATACCGATGTAGCTCGCTGCTGTGCTTCCAGTTCGATAATACTTTCGGGACGCACATAATGCGTTACATCGGCAATGTGAACGCCCACTTCCCAGAGCCCATTTTCCAATTTCCGGAGGGATAGGGCATCATCAAAATCTTTGGCATCGCGCGGGTCAATGGTGCAAGTTATCACCGAGCGCATGTCCACGCGCCGAGCAACTTCATCGGGCGTTATGCCGGCATCAATGAGCAAAGCTGCTGCTTCTACATCGACGGGATATTTATAGGGTAAACCATACTCGGCAAGTATGGCATGCATTTCCACCGTGTTATCTCCTTTGTTGCCAAGTACATCAATTACTTCACCTACCGGATTTTTCAAATTAGGTTCCCACTCCAACAATTTAACAATAGCTTTTTGTCCGTTTTCGCCCCCTTTGAGTTTCGATTTTGGTATAAAAATATCGTTGGTTAGCGAGCGATTATCGGAAACCAAAAAGGCATAATTATCGGATACCTGCAAGATCCCCACAAAGGTATCTTTGGCTCGCTTGATAATTTCAACTACCTCACCTTCGGGCATTTGACTTCTTCGACGGGCATAAAGGAACACTTTTACTTTGTCGTTGAGCATGGCATGATTGGTTTTACGCTCTGGAATGAAAACTGTTTCAGCACCATCATCGGGTATCAAAAAAGTTTTCACACCCTGACGTTCGATGGTGCCGGTAATAAAGCCACCACGCGAGTTCACTTTAAATTTTCCACGGGATATTTCAACCAAAAAATCTTCCTCAAGTAGTTCGTAAAGTAGCTGGTTGATAAATATTCGTTGCGACTCGGAACGAATATCTAACAAGGTAGCTACTTGTTTGTAATTAAACGTTTTCTCTGGATTGTCGTTGAATACGCGTACAATATTGCGAACTAATTCGGTTTTGCGAATGCGTGTGCTGCTGTTGTTTTTTTGTTTTTTGCGTGGCATAGTTTTGGAATTTGAAGAGTTGAAGATTTTAAAAAAAAAACTTTTATTTCCAATATATATTTTTTGATTTAGAACCCATTCGCCCAAAAGATACTAAATACAGATTGACAAGTGGGAGTAGCAAATCAAGAATAACTAAGGAAAAGAAATAACGCCGGTCGCGAAAATGTTGAGCAGCTTTGTTGAGCACAATACAAATAATTGTATAACGAATCAGATACATACAACCTGCTGCAATTATAGTAATGAAGTTGCCGAAAATGAGAACGAGTACAAATGCTTCGTAAAAGAATGCTTTAGATGCTGGCTCCATTACAAGCTGTACCTTGCTCTTGGAGCTATAAAACGAAGCTACCGACAAATGGCGTTCTTTCTGAAAAAGCCAATCACGCCATGCTTTTTTTGGCTCGGACCAGGTAATGCTTTCTGTCGACACTTCTACCTTTGTGTTTAATGCTGTGGCAGCTGCATTCACCATCAAATCGTCGTCTCCCGAACGCAAGTGCAGGTTGGATGCAAAGCCTTTCATTCGGAAAAACACTTCTTTGCGATAGGCCATGTTGCGTCCCACACCCATGTATGGCTTTCCGCGCAGTGCAAAACCTAAATACTGCAATCCGACGAGCAAAGTGTCGTAGGTTATCAAACGATTTAGAAATCCTTTCTGAACTAAATAAGGACTATAGCCTAACACAAATTCAACTCCGGGCTCAAAATGGCGCGCCATGTTAGCAATCCAACGGTTATTTTCGGGCATGCAGTCGGCGTCGGTTAGCAAAATCCATTCGTTTTTGGCAGCTTTGAAACCTAAGGTGAGGGCTAATTTTTTTGTACTTAAATTTGTCGCACCCGTTGGCACAAAAGTAGATCGTAGATTTGGATATTTTTCTTTTAAATCTTTAACTAATAGCTCGGTTGCATCGGTAGAACCATCATTTACCACAATTACCTCAAAATCAGGATAATCCTGTTCAAGTATTTGGGGTAGAAATTTGTTCAAATTATCAGCTTCATCGCGGGCACATATCACAACTGAAACTGGCGGTTGCTCGGATAGAAAAATTTTACTTGTTTTGATGTTTTTCCTTTGATGAGCCATCACAACATGGATGTAACGAAAATAATAAAACAACTGATAAGCAAAGGCAAGTATCATTATCCCCAACAGGATTAATTCGATAATCGTAAATTCAATTTCTGCTATAACCATTTTAATGTACTCTTATTCAGTGAATTAAAACAAACATAAAAATTTATATGTTATAAAACACAAAGGTAATCATTTATTTTCAGAATATAGGGTTGTGGCAAGCTCATAGCAGAATAAAATGCAAGCAGCTATGCCTTATTTTAAAATTGTATTACCTTTGTAGCCCAAATAGAAATAGAGAAAATGAAAGCTTATTTACAAGAAGATATATTTAAAACCTTATCAAAAATTGCCGATAAAGCGGGCAAAGAATGTTATGTCATAGGTGGTTATGTTCGCGATTTGCTTTTGCAACGCCCCTCCAAAGACATCGACATAGTAACAGTTGGTAGCGGTATTGAGCTTGCCACAGCTGTAGCAACAGCTCTGGGAAAACAAGCCAAAATCACGGTTTTTAAAAGTTATGGCACTGCCCAAGTCAAATTTAAAGATGTAGAACTTGAGTTTGTGGGTGCCCGCAAAGAATCTTACCAGCGCGACTCTCGAAATCCCATTGTGGAAGATGGCAGTTTGGAGGACGACCAAAATCGCCGTGACTTCACTATCAATGCCTTAGCCCTTTGCCTGAATGAGGCGCGCTTTGGTGAATTAGTTGACCCATTTGATGGTGTAAGGGATTTAAAAAATTTTGTTTTACGTACACCCTTAGACCCCGATATCACCTTTTCGGATGACCCGCTACGCATGATGCGCGGCATTCGTTTTGCGGCGCAGCTTGGTTTCTTTTTGGAAACGGAAACCTTCGATGCCATAACACGCAACAAAGCACGAATAGAAATTATTTCCAAAGAACGCATTGCTGATGAATTAAATAAAATAATGATGGCGCGCAAACCATCGGTAGGATTTATTTTGCTCGAAAAAACAGGCTTGTTGGAACTTATTTTCCCTGAATTGTTAGCTTTGAAAGGTGCCGAAACAAAAGATGGTGTGGGGCACAAAGATAACTTTTACCATACCTTGGTAGTGTTGGATGGGCTTTGCGAACAAAGTGATAATCTGTGGCTTCGCTGGTCGGCGTTGCTTCACGACATAGGTAAACCGCGCACCAAACGCTTTGATGCACGCACCGGATGGACATTTCATAACCACAACTTTGTTGGCGAAAAAATGATTCCCGAAATTTTTAGACGCATGAAATTACCGACAAACGAAAAAATGAAATTTGTTCAAAAAATGGTTTCGTTGCACATGCGCCCTATTGTGTTGAGCGAAGAAGAGGTTACAGATTCTGCAATTCGCCGCCTGCTTTTTGATGCCGGAGATAATATTGACGAATTGATGCAATTGTGTGAAGCTGATATAACGTCGAAAAATCAAGAAAAAGTAAAACGTTTCAAGGCAAATTTTCAATTAGTTCGAACCAAACTGAAAGAGATTGAAACGAAAGATAGGATTCGGAATTTTCAACCTCCTATCAGCGGCTTAGAAATTATGGAAACACTTCATTTGCCAGCTTGCAACACTGTGGGCGAGCTCAAAATGAAAATAAAAGATGCTATTTTGGATGGAATAATTCCCAACGAACATCAAGCTGCCATGGAATTTATGCTTCTTAAAGCAAAGGAGATGGGAATTTGTGCTGATTAAAACGATTTTTTATTTTTTCTTTTTGGGGTCGTATTTGTAAACTTCCTTGTAAAGTGTGTTTTTAACCTGCTGGAAATGTTTGCTAACAAAATGATAATCAGTAGTCATAATGAGCATCGAAAGTATAACCTGCCCATTGTCGTAGGGCGGTTGCATATAAAATTCGGGAATTATATAGAAACCTAAGCGCTCGTAAAAATTTATGCGTTGGTTAGCTTGTATGTTGCGTGGAGTTTCAGTTTCAATCACAATGGGCAATGAGATTTGCTGCATAAATTGTTTCATGACATCGCTTCCAATTCCTTTGTTTTGAAAATTAGGATGGATAGCAAAATGCTCTATGTAAACAAATTTATCAAAAGTCCAATAGGATAACAAGCCAACAAAAACATCATCTTGTTTGATAATATTACAACTGAAATTGGGTTTTTTGTTAAATACTTGCTCTATGCCTGCCCAACTCCTGCGTTGGAAAATGGGAAAAGCATGTGTATATAAACTATAAAGTTCCTCAAAATCACGACTATATATATTCTCGATTTTAAATAACGCTGTCATTATGTGTGCTTGTGTGAATTAGTTGCTTAAAAAAAATAATAAAAACTTTGAACAAAAACTTTTACATTATATAACTTTGTAAACAAAAAAAGCACATTAAAAGTTTAGAAAAATCAAGTTATTTAACTTTATAGACTTTATTTAATTTTTTTTTTGAAGAATATATGTTCTAAGTAATATCCAGTTATTATTTATTATTTGGTACTTTTACATTGATAACGGTTCGTTGCTTGATAGGTTTTTATTAAATTATTTATACATTCAATTTTTGCTAAGTTTACAGCTGTCATTACAGCCTTGCTAAGGAAATTGAGTTTTTTGTAATTTTTGCACATATTAGATATTATGCTGACTAAAAAGCTAAATGATTGATTTATAAAAATAAGACACGAAGACACAAAATTTTATCAAAAACATACATTCCGTAATTATCATTATTTAAGACACAAAGCACAAAACATAAATTTTTTATTGAAAGAGCATTATCTAATACACTCATAAAAAAATACTTGTATTTTTTGCTCTGTGTTTCCAGTAGCGGGTATTTATTATACGTACAAGAATCCGTGTCTTCGTGTTTAAAATTAATTTGTTGTATTTGAATTATACAAATACTTATTCCAAATAAACTCTATTGTTTTTTTATCAAATATTTATTTTAGTTTAGAACAAACCATTGAATATATTAAACTATTTTTTAAAAGATACAAGTGGCTTTACATACTCTTTTAGGGGGTTGGAGCTACATCTCTAATTTTAAAATAATTTTGATAAATACAGCATAAATCTAACCTAATGACTTAAAATCAATTTTTTGATATTAAATTAAACCTTTTTGACCAATTTGTTTACTTTAGAAGTGTAATTTTTTCATATTTTTATGCACCGAAAAAAAGCAACAACAATAATCAACAAAATCAGAATGAAAAAACTTAATTTCGCACTATTTTTATTTGTATTATCATTTATGGTTAGTGCACAAAAAGACGAATGGAAAAACCCAGAACAAAATGAGGTAAACCGCTTGCCCATGCACGCAAATTATTTCCCATACGAAAGTATGGAAACGGCTCAAAAGAACATTCCAACCGAATCTGCAAACTATCAAACGCTGAACGGACAATGGAAATTTTATTGGGTAAAAGATGCTGATAAGCGTCCGTTGCATTTTTTCAAACCCGATTACGAAGATGCCGGTTGGAATTTGCTACAAGTTCCTGCCTTGTGGGAATTGAATGGCTATGGTGACCCCGTGTATGTGAATATGGGCTATCCGTGGAAAAGTCAAGTGTGGGTAAATCCACCTGTGCCGCCTATCGTAAACAATGCCGTGGGTTCGTACCGAAGGATTATTGACATTCCTCAAAACTGGACTGGCAAACAAGTGATAGCACATTTTGGTTCGGTAACTTCCAATATGTACCTTTGGGTAAATGGTAACTATGTAGGCTACAGCGAAGATAGTAAGTTAGAAGCCGAATTTAACATTACCAGTTACCTTGTAAAAGGTAAAAACTTGATAGCATTCCAGGTTTTTCGTTGGTGCGATGGCACTTTCCTCGAAGATCAGGACTTTTTCCGTCTGTCGGGTGTGGCGCGCGACTGTTACTTGGTAGCGCGCAACGAGCAAAGCATCGAGGATATCCGAATTTCTCCCGATTTGGTGAACAATTACAAAGATGGTGCGCTTACTATCAATACATTACTTTCTAAATCGGCTAAAGGATTATCAGTAAGTTACGAATTAAAAGATGGTGAAAAAACAATTGCTTCTGCTGTGCAAAAAGGCAATGGAAAAACCGTGTTCAATGTTTCAAATCCCGAAAAATGGTCGGCAGAATCACCTTATTTATATAACCTTTTTGCTACCTTAAAAGATAAAGTAGGCAAAGATGTGGAGGTTATTACGCAACAAGTTGGTTTCCGAAAAGTTGAAATTAAAGATGCACAATTGTTGGTAAATGGAAAGCCCATTTTAATAAAAGGTGTAAATCGCCACGAGTTGGACCCAAATAACGGTTATGCAGTTTCGCGTGAGCGCATGGAACAAGATATTCGGATAATGAAAGAATTGAATATTAATGCAGTACGTACTTGTCATTATCCAGATGATAATTATTGGTATCACTTATGCGACAAATACGGCATTTACATGGTTGCCGAAGCTAATGTGGAATCGCATGGTATGGGTTATGGCGAAAAAACTTTGGCAAAAAACACCTCCTTTGCCTTGGCACATTTGCAACGCAATCAGCGAAACGTACAGCGCAATTACAATCATCCATCCATAATAATATGGTCGATGGGCAACGAAGCAGGTATGGGACCAAACTTTGATGCTTGCTACGAATGGATTAAGAAAGAAGACCCGAACCGTCCAGTACAATATGAACAAGCACGAAAAGGAAAATCTACCGATATTTTTTGCCCCATGTATTTGGGATATGAAGATAGTGAAAAATACGCCAAAAACAATCCTCAAAAACCACTTATTCAGTGCGAATATGCACATGCCATGGGTAATTCGCAAGGAGGCTTTAAAGAATATTGGGATATTATTCGCGCCAATCCAACCTATCAAGGAGGTTTTATTTGGGATTTTGTAGATCAATCTTTGCACAAAAAAAATGCTGATGGTATTGATATTTATGCCTATGCGGGCGATTTTAATAAATACGATAGTCGCGAAGATCAGAATTTCTGCAATAACGGAATCATCGGTGCCGATCGCAACTACAACCCCCATGCCTATGAAGTGCAATATTTTTATCAAAATATTTGGGTTACGCCAGTCGATTTGCAAAAAGGATTGGTTTCGGTTTATAACGAAAATGTGTTTCGTAACCTTGATAATTATTATATGGATTGGCAAGTATTGGCTGACGGAGAAGTAGTAGAGTCGGGTGTGGTGAACGATTTACATCTGGATCCAAAGCAAAAAACACATGTAAAATTGGCTTACTCTGCTCAAAATTCAGCAAACAACAACGAACTTTTACTCAATGTGGCATTTAAATTAAAAAAAGCTGAACAGCTTTTGCCAGCCGGGTTTATTGTGGCAACTAATCAGTTAGTTATCAATGCTTACGAGGCTAAATTTATTGTTGCTGCAAATGTTCAAGCTGATACTAATACCACTGTTGTGATACCCGAAATTCTAAACTCGAATCAGAAATGTACGATGGTGAAAGGTGCTGATTTTCAGATTGATTTCAATAAAAAAACCGGATTTATTGAAAAATATTGCGTTGAAGGTGTCGATTTAATGACAAGTGATGCTACTTTAAGTCCAAATTTTTGGCGTGCACCTACCGACAACGATATGGGTGCCAATTTGCAACAAAAACAAAAAGTGTGGCGCAGTCCGGCATTGACTTTAATAAGTTTAAAAGCAACTACCGTGAACGGATTAGTTGAAGTAAAAACTGAATACGAAATGAAAGAAGTGTCAGCAAAATTATTTATCGACTATGTGATTAACAATAGAGGGACTGTAAAAGTTACTCAAAAAATGGTAACCGACAAAGATGCTAAAGCGGCTAATTTGTTCCGTTTTGGTATGCAAATGCAAATGCCAAAATCGTTTGAGCAAATAAAGTTCTATGGTCGTGGACCAACTGAAAATTACATCGACCGCAACAATTCCTCTTTTTTAGGCATTTACAACCAAACAGTTAGCGAGCAATTTTATTCGTATATACGCCCACAAGAAACTGGAACTAAAACCGATATGCGCTGGTGGAAACAAACCAACATAGCTGGCAAAGGATTAGAATTTGTAGCCGAAACACCTTTCTCAATTTCTGCATTGCATTACACAGTTTCCTCACTCGACGATGGCGATGAAAAAGACCAACGCCACTCGCCCGAAGTATCTGAAGCTAACCTCACCAATATCTGCATCGACAAAGTGCAAATGGGTTTAGGCTGCGTAAACAGTTGGGGAGCTACGCCACGCCGGGAATATCAGCTTCCTTATCAGGATTATGAATTTACATTTGTAATGAAGCCCCTAAAATAAAATATCATCGAACTCTATCACGCTGATTCTAAAGGATAATATTATTAGGTTTTACGCTTTTAATTTTTGGAATATAGGTTTTCAGAAAAAACATAAGGATTAGATACAAAAAAAAATACCTCCAATAGCACTTGCGGAGGCTTTTTTTTGTGATTGAATTTATTAAAGTTTATCGGTATAGGCGCTTAGGTCGCCCTATAATTTTTCGTTTTTTGGCTGTAAGCCAATCATAATATAGCCCAATGGCAACGCCTTGTGTTTAATTGAAAGGGCAAAATAACAATATTGCCCTTTAGCTTAGCTGACAGTTGGTTCAGGGTGCAAGTAATTCGTCACGTTCTTATACCCAAGGTGTTGCCATTGGGATAGCATATATTGCCACTTTGTGGCGCAAAGTATGACAATTCTGATTTTATCCATCTAAAATTGGTTGAAAATTACATAAAGTGTTTATATTAAGCATTTTTAATCTGAATACTATTTATTGCAATAACTTTTGTTTGAATTTGTCTATACTTAATACAGACATTTCTTTCGCCAAATTATACATATTTAATTATTCATTAATAAGAGTTTATTTTTAACTCTACTCCATAGTATAAATAAAATACAACATATGAGCATGCAGTTGTATTTTACATTTGGCTGTCATAATAATTAAAGACACAAACAGTAATTTTATTTGAAATTATTACTTCATTATTGTAAAGGTATCAAACTATTTAATATCTTTGTATGTTTTTAGGGAATAAAAATTCAAAAAAACATACAAATTTATGCTGAACAAAATATTTAATCTCTATCGTGACGGATTTCGCAACATGACCGTAGGTAGAACCCTTTGGGCAATTGTTCTTCTCAAGCTTTTCATCATGTTTGCCATCCTCAAAGTATTTTTCTTTCCTAATTTTTTAAATTCAAAATTCAAAAGTAATAGCGAGAAGGCTGCTTATGTACGCGAGCAGCTCATTGATAAATCGCATTAAATCGCATTCAATCACTTTATATAATTTAATAATATATGGAACTATTAGATGTCTCATTAGTTAATTGGTCGCGGGCGCAGTTTACGCTCACTGCTATGTATCATTGGATTTTTGTGCCTCTCACCTTAGGCTTGGGTGTCATTCAGGCTATTATGGAAACAATTTATTACCGCACAGGTGATGAAAAATGGAAAAAAGCCACCAAGTTTTGGATGACACTTTTTGGGGTCAATTTTGCTATTGGTGTTGCCACAGGCATTATTCTTGAATTTGAATTTGGCACAAACTGGTCTAATTATAGCTGGTTTGTAGGCGATATTTTTGGCGCGCCATTAGCCATCGAGGGTATTTTAGCTTTTTTCATGGAAGCCACATTTATTTCCATTATGTTTTTCGGGTGGAACAAAGTGAGCAAAGGTTTTCACTTAACGTCCACTTGGTTAACAATTTTGGGTGCTACTTTATCGGCGTTTTGGATTTTAGTAGCCAATGCATGGATGCAACATCCCGTCGGGATGGAATTTAATCCGGACACGGTGCGCAATGAAATGGTAAGCTTTTGGCAAGTTCTTTCGCCATTTGCTTGGAATAAGTTTTTGCACACTGTTATTTCGAGTTGGATAGTTGGAGCCTTATTTACGCTTGGTGTGAGTGCTTGGTTTCTGATTAAAAAACGTGATACCGATTTTGCAATGAAAAGTATAAAGGTGGCTGCGGTTTTTGGCTTGGTTGCCTCCATACTTACTGCCCTCACTGGCGATGGCTCTGCAACAAACGTTGCCAAACATCAACCCATGAAATTAGCTGCTATGGAAGGGCTTTATAAGGGGCAAAAAGGAGCCGAATTGGTTGCAATAGGAGTACTTCGAAGCGATGTGCAGCTAAATGATACTTCGGATGCTTTTTTGTTCAAAATAGGTATTCCTAAAGCACTTTCTTTGCTTGCTTTTAATGATTTGAACGCCTACGTGCCAGGTATCAATGACATTGTTAATGGTGGCTACGTGGCTCACAAGACAAGCCAAACTGCACTCTCGTTCGACGAGAAAAAGCTTAGAGGCAATTTGGCTCTCAAATCGCTTGCCGATTACCGCAAGGCTGTTGCCGAAAAAAACGATTCGGCAGCTACTGCAAGCCGTGCTACATTAATGGCTAATTATGATTATTTTGGATATGGTTATTTGGATAAGCCCGAAGAAACTGTGCCTCGTGTACCACTAATATTCTATTCGTTCCACCTAATGGTTATTTTGGGAACATTTTTTATTGCGCTTTTTGGAATTTTTACTTTTCTGAGTTTCAAATCGAGATTTAATTTTGAAAATGGACGTTGGTTGCTCTATATTGCTTTGTGGAGCATTCCGCTCGGATTTATTGCTTCGCAGCTTGGTTGGATTGTTGCCGAGGTAGGACGCCAGCCTTGGGCTATTCAGGATGTACTTCCTGTTAAAGCTTCAGTATCAGCTATTTCAGCTATGTCGGTAAAAATTACTTTTTTCTTGTTTTTAACATTGTTCAGCGCTCTGCTGCTTGCCGAGGTGCGTATTATGCTCAAACAAATTAAAAAAGGTCCAAGCCAAGAACACTAAACTATCCATCGTTATAATTTCAAAGTTATATTAATTTATCGTTAATCAAACAAAGTAAAATACACATTATGTTCACATATTCATTCTTACAGCATTATTGGTGGTTTATCATATCACTGTTGGGTGGAATTTTATCCTTCCTATTATTCGTGCAAGGTGGTCAAACCTTATTGTTCTCGTTAGCCAAAAAGGAGGATGATCGTCGGCTTTTAGTCAATGTTTTAGGTCGTAAATGGGAATTTACGTTTACAACCTTGGTAACCTTTGGAGGTGCGTTTTTTGCTTCCTTTCCTTTGTTTTATTCCACCAGTTTTGGAGGCGCCTATTGGGTTTGGATGGCTATACTTTTTTGTTTTATTATTCAGGCTGTTTCCTATGAGTTTCAGTCAAAACCTGGTAATGTTTATGGAAAAAAAACATATCAGATTTTTTTATTTATTAATGGCTTTTTAGGAACTATTTTGCTTGGAGCTGCCATAGCCACCTTTTTTACAGGCTCCGATTTTCACATAAACAAAGGTAATATCACCGAACAGCTTGCACCCACCATTAGCCGTTGGGGCAACGAATGGCATGGATTAGAAGCGCTGCTCAACCTTCGTAATTGGCTGTTAGGCTTGGCAGTGTTTTTCTTATCACGAAGTTTGGCTTTGTTGTTTTTTGTAAACCGGCTTAAACATCAAGTCCTCGAAGCTGAGTCGCGCCGACAACTTCTTTTCAATGCAATACCTTTTTTGGTGTTTTTCTTAGGTTTCGTTATTTGGACACTTTTAGCAGAGGGTTTTGCTGTGCGCCCCGATACGGCTGAAGTTTATATGGAAAAATACAAATACTTCTTCAATCTTATTGAAATGCCTGTAGTCCTTGTCATTTTTCTTGTTGGCGTTGTAGGTGTGTTGTGGGGAATTGGTGGCACTTTGCTAAGCGATAAATTCAAAAGTGGTATTTGGTTTGCGGGCATAGGCACCATACTTACTGTTTGCAGTTTGCTTTTGCTTGCAGGATACAATAATACAGCTTATTACCCCTCTATAAATCTTCAGAGTTCACTCACAATTTTCAATTCATCATCCAGTGAATTTACGCTAAATGCCATGACCATCGTGTCGGTGTTTATACCTTTTGTGCTTGCCTACATATTTTATGCATGGCGCTCAATGGAAAAAAATAGAACGGATTTGGATGACATTAATCATGATAGTCACGCCTATTAGAAATAAAAACAGGGTGTAACGTTATGTTTTGAAATTAGAAAAAAAATATAATTTTGCACCCTATTTTTAAATTATTAAAATAATATAGTGAATAGATACGAAAGTTGTATATGTAACATTCTGTTTCTCGATGAGGTAGATACTCACAATGCCTTTTTTAGCTATTGATGTGTTTTATTGATGATTGATTTTGGTTTACATTTTTGAACATATTTAATTGCCCCATTGCGCTACTAAATTAAGACTGATATGGCTACAGCTATCATAATAACAATCTGTTTATTATTACTTCTTGCATATCTTTTTGATGTGAGTTCGTCAAAAACTAAAATTCCATCCGTTATTTTATTGTTACTCATGGGCTGGGGCTCTAAACAAATTGCATTTTTTTTTAAAATATCTATACCTGATTTAACGCCTATACTACCCATTTTAGGAACAGTAGGACTTATTTTAATTGTTTTAGAAGGAGCTTTGGAATTGGAATTGAATAAATCAAAATTGGTGCTTATTGGAAAATCTTCTATTATGGCAATTTTTCAAATGCTTGTGATAAGCTTTGTTTTAGCATATTCTTTTTATTACTTTGGACATACAACATTCATAAGTGGCTTAATTAATGCGATACCCTTAGCTATAATTAGCAGTGCTATAGCCATTCCAAGTGCAAAAAATTTAATTGCTTCTAATAAAGAGTTTGTAACTTACGAAAGTAGTTTGTCTGACATTTTTGGAGTGATATTTTTTAATTTTATAACTTTTAATGATAATTTAAACACCGAAACAGTTGGCATTTTCGTTTTCCAGTTACTGCTAATGATTTTCGTTTCCTTTGTTGCCACGTTGTTACTTGCCTTTTTATTAAGTAAAATAAATCACCACATAAAATTTACTCCAATTATCTTGCTCGTAATCTTAATATATTCTATTTCAAAAATTTACCACCTTCCCTCATTGATTTTTATTTTAATATTTGGTTTGTTTATTGGAAATCTTGACGAGTTGAAACGATTTGAAATTTTATCAAAACTTAAACCTGAAATTCTAAAATTTGAAATAAGGAAATTTAAAGAAATTACAACTGAGATAACATTTATGATTCGGGCTTTATTTTTCTTGCTTTTTGGCTTCTTGATAGAAAAGGCTGATTTGTTAAATACCGATACAGCTTTGTGGGCTCTTTTTATCACGGCAGGGATTTTCTTTATTAGAACCATTATGTTGCAAATATTAAAGTTACCACTCAGTCCGCTTCTTTTTATTGCTCCTCGTGGCCTAATAACTATACTTCTTTATTTGAGCATTCCAGTCAGTCAGTACATAGGAATAGCTACTAACTCATTAATTCTTCAAGTTATTATTTTGACAGCGTTCGTGATGATGTTTGGCTTAGTGAAACATAAAAATGTAGAGAAGGTTGAAATTGCATAGTACGCCTGCATATAACTTAGCAAAGATCAGAATCCCATAAAAAAATCAAATGTTACATCGGGCATTGTACAATAAAATATGCTGTGATAGCTATCCCGATAATCAAAAAAAACGCGATAATGCTATACTAATTAGTATGAAAAAAGAAGTTGAATTTTGCTAAATCGAACAAATATGGGTGAAAATAAAATAAAGTTCCATATTGTTTTTTTATAGTTCTTTTTTTCGCCAATTTCCTTTTAGCAAATAACCATATCCGAGCCCACCAATGAGTATCCAATACACAAATTCGGACATCCACACCACAGCTACTGTACTTGGATTGACTATGGTGGTGTAATAAACGTAACTGATATAAAAAAACAAGGTAACAACTTCTATCAGAAATGCTGTTCGTGTGTTTCCCGTACCCGAAACGCCATTGAAAATTATAAAAAATAGGGCGAAAAATAGGTTTGCAACCGATATTATTTTTATAACGGATATGCTTGCTTGTATCAAACTTGCGTCATCGGTATAAATTTGAGCTAATATTTCGGGAAATACGAAGGTGAAAATCATAAATGGCAACACTATAACGAACGAAATAAAAGCAACTTTATTTATAAGGGGTATGACATCTTCTTTTCGTCCGGCTCCTATCAGGTTGCTAACTAATGTGTTCACTGTTGTTGCTAAAGCTGACGCGGGAATCATTAGTAGAATATACAAACTTCTTCCAATATTAGAAACTGCCAATTGCCTTTCGCCCATGTGTTCGATAAAAATAAAGAACATAAACCAGGTTGAAATTGAAATGAAATATTGGAACATAATAAAAATGGATAGCTCTAAAATTTGCAAAACAGTTTTTATTTCAACTTTTCGGATCTGGAATAAGGCATATTGTTTTAAATCTACTTTAAAAACAGTATATAAAATCACATAAATCAGTGTTATAATTTCAGCAATGACCGATGAAATGCCTGCACCTTCTATTCCCAACGGAGCAAAACCAAATTTACCAAAGATTAAAGTATAGTCTAAAGCAATGTTCGTAATCGCCATTAAAATAGCTGAGGTTGTTAAAATGCGTGTCTGGGTTACGCCAACGTAAAAGGCACGGAAAATGGCATTTATAAATGCAAAGAAGTAACCATAAATTCGCCAGTCTAAGTATGCGATAGTTGATTTGTAAACTGAATCGGAGCTTACCATGTATTTCATAAGAATCGGAACTCCTTTCAACGAAATTGCAAAAATAAAAATACTTAACAATAAATTAAATAGCAGTGCATTATTGAAGATGGCACCGATTTGTTTGTAATTATGTTCCCCATTTCGGCGACCGATTAAAATTTGAGCTCCTTGACTAAAGCCAAAACCAATCATAAAAATGGCAAAATAGAACACACCGCCAATAGCCGACGCACCTAACTCTACTTCTCCTAATCGTCCTAAAAAGGCTGTATTGGTTACATTGATAATGTTTTGAGAGATAAGTGTGAGTAAAATAGGATAAGAAATTTTGAATATGTTTTTGTTTGAAGTCATGTTTTTTATATAAATTTTGCGCAAAGATAGAACATCATTAAAACAAATACCTTAACTTTATTTAGAATATTCAATAAA
>MNZK01000014.1 GCA_001873635.1 Porphyromonadaceae bacterium CG2_30_38_12
TTATAATATATTTGTAATAAATATAATATATTATTTACCCATACAATTTCCCGATAATCCACAACCTGAAATCGGTGGGTAGCACATGGAATAAATGATAATATAGTTGATTGATAAATCCAGGTACGTAATACGTTTTCATGTGCTTACTCATCACTTGGCGTATGATCGTGCTTGCCACCGCTTCGGCCGTCATTCCGTTTTGCTCATCGCGTTCCATGCGACCTACCGAGCGTTTCATGGTGGCGTAATAGGGTGATTGTTGGTTTTGTGAGTTTAGTGTGAATTTTCGGGCTGATGTAAATTCAGTTTTAGTATCGCCTGGAAGTATGGTGCAGCATTGAATGCCAAAAGGCTTCAGTTCGATAGCTAATCCGTTCATAAACAGTATTAAAGCTGCTTTAACCGAGGAATAAAATGTTTGAAATGGAATAGGAATAACACCTGCCAACGACGAAACGGTGATTATTTTGCCATAACCTTGCTGGCGGAAAATTGGCAGACAAGCCTGAATGGTTTTTAGTACACCAAAAAAATTGGTCTCGAATTGGTAGCGTACTTCGTCGATGCTGGTTTCTTCGATGGCTCCAGCTATGCCATTGCCTGCGTTGGCAATTACCACATCTAACTTTCCGTGGGTGTCAATTATTTGTTTCACAACAGCTTGAATATCCGATTCGACATTCACATCCATTTTTACAGGAATGATTTCACCTTTTGTAGTGGTATTTTTTTGTGCATCGCCTCCACTACGCGAAGCGCCATAAACAATTACGCCTTTCGCCATTAAAAGCGCGGCGGTAGCTTTTCCTATGCCGGCACTGGCTCCGGTGAGTAATATAATTTTCCGATTCATTATACATGTTTTTCAGGCTACAAAGATAGTATCATTTACTATTTTTTAATTTACTATTTACTATAAATTAAACATATTCCAACTTATATATTGTAACATACAATTGAAACAATATAATAAGTACTATTTTTTTACTTTGTTGTGCAATGAGTTGACATTCTAAATGTGAAATATTTCTTTTTCGGTATAGACTTTTAGATCGCACTTCTAAATGCTCATTATTAATAGTTTTATGTAATTTTCAACCAATTTTAGGTGGATAAAATCAGAATTGTTTTACTATGCGCTACAAAGTGGCAAATTATGCTATCCCAATGGCAACGCCATGGGTATAAGAACGTGACGAATTACTTGCACCCTGAACCAACTGTCAGCGAAGCTAAATGGCAATATTGTTATTTTGCCCTTTCAGGGCGTGTATTTTGTGCAATTATTATTAAACCCAAGGCGTTGCCATTGGGCTATATTGGCATACTGCCAATATAGCTGAAAAATTAGAGCCTACTTTTTGACTTATACGCCAAATATCATTGGTTTTCGTTTTTTGGCTTCATCCATACTCAATAAGTTCACTTTTTTTGTTTGCTTTTGGCGGAGTGCTTCGTATTCGGCTTGCACATTGGCAACAAATCCATCCTTGTGTTTTGCACTCATCAGTTGTGCTACAATGGACGTATTGATGGAGGCATCTTTTACATAAACAACTGGACCTGCGTAGTTAGGAGCTATTTTTACGGCTGTGTGAATTTTGGATGTTGTGGCACCACCTATAAGTAGGGGCATAGTCAATCCGGCTTTTTGCATTTCAGACGCCACATGGCTCATTTCTTCCAACGAGGGCGTTATCAGTCCGCTAAGTCCAACAATATCCACATTTTCATCAATGGCTGTTTTGATAATTTTTTCGGTGGGCGTCATCACACCCAAGTCAATGACTTCAAAATTGTTGCATGCCAGCACCACGGCTACGATATTTTTGCCAATGTCGTGCACATCACCTTTCACAGTAGCAATCAAGAACTTACCTGCCGAAGAGCTTTGACCAGGCACTTTTGTTTTTTCAATTTCGGGCTGAAGTATGGCGACAGCTTTTTTCATAGTACGTGCTGTTTTAACTACCTGTGGCAAAAACATTTTTCCGGCGCCAAACAATTCGCCAACGATATTCATACCACTCATCAGCGGCTTTTCGATAATTTCGATGGGCGTATCATATACCGTGAGCGCTTCCGCTAAATCAATTTCCATATAATCGCTAATACCTTTTATAAGGGCATATTCCAGCCTCCCTTGTAAGTTGCGCGAGCGCCATTCATCCACACGTTCGGCTTGCACTCCAGAGGCTTCATTTTTATATTTTTCGGCAAGTTCTACCATACGTTCCGTTGCATCGGGACGTTTATTAAGAACCACATCTTCCACATGTTGTAGCAGCACAGGGTCAATATCTTCGTAAATTTGTAACATGCCAGCATTCACAATACCCATATTCATGCCCGCTTTGATGGCGTGGTACAAAAAAACACTGTGAATAGCTTCGCGCACCCTGTTGTTGCCCTGAAACGAAAAGGACAAATTGCTCACACCACCACTAATTTTGGCATAAGGAAGATTTTGTTTTATCCATCGCGTGGCATTGATAAAATCGACACCATAATTGGCATGCTCCTCAATGCCCGTAGCAATTGCCAGCACATTGGGGTCAAAAATTATATCTTGTGGAGGGAAACCAACTTTATCGACCAGCAAGCGATAGGCGCGTTCGCAAATTTGTGTTTTACGCTCAAAACTATCAGCCTGTCCTTTTTCGTCGAAAGCCATGACAACGGTGGCAGCACCGTAAGCACGAATTTTGCGCGCTTTGGCCAAAAAATCGTCTTCGCCTTCTTTTAAGCTTATTGAGTTTACGATACATTTGCCCTGCAGGCATTTAAGTCCGGCTTCTATCACCTCCCATTTGGAGGAATCAATCATAATAGGAACACGCGAGATGTCGGGTTCGGATGCTAAAAAGTTCAGAAACCGAGTCATTTCCTCTTTGGACTCCAACATGGCATCGTCCATGTTTACATCAATAATCTGAGCGCCATCTTCAACCTGTTTGCGTGCAATAACCAAAGCCTCTTCGTATTTCTTTTCGTTTATCAAGCGTAAAAACATACGTGAGCCTGCCACATTGCAACGTTCGCCAATGTTCGTGAACAGCGAATCGTCGTTGAGCACCAAGGCTTCCAACCCGGAGAGTTCCAAATTGGTAGTTGGTTTTGGAGTTTTTCGAGGAGCTTTTCCGGCAATTAATTGTTGATATGCAGCAATGTGTTCGGGCGAAGTACCACAGCAACCACCAATGATATTAACCAACTGCTCATCGAAATAGGCTGCTACTTGCGCAGCCATCATTTCGGGTGCTTCGTCGTATTCGCCAAACTGATTGGGCAAGCCGGCGTTGGGATAAGCACTTACATACCAAGGTGCAAAAGCACTAATTTCTTGTAGGTAAGGCATTAAATCTTTGGCACCGAACGAGCAATTTAAGCCTACTGAAAGCAAATTGGCGTGTGATATGGACGCCAAAAAAGCGCCTATGGTTTGTCCTGAGAGTGTTCGTCCACTGGCGTCAGCTACCGTAGCCGAGAGCATAATTTCGACGCGTTTGTGACAGTCGGTCATCGCTTTTTCAGCTGCAAAAAGAGCTGCTTTGGCATTGAGGGTATCAAAAATTGTTTCGATAAGTAAGGCATCTACTCCTCCCTCTATTAACGCACAAATTTGTTCGTGGTAAGCCGCTACCAAACCATCAAAACTTACAGCGCGAAAATCAGGATGATTCACATCGGGCGACATGGATGCAGTTTTGTTTGTGGGACCAACGGCGCCGGCAACAAAACGCGGTTTTGTAGGATCAGTAGCAGTGAAAGCATCGGCGGCTTTGCGAGCTAATTTGGCAGCTTCGAGGTTCATTTCGCGCACCAGAGCCACCATACCGTAATCGTCCATCGAAATGCGCTGTGCATTGAATGTATTGGTTTCGATAAGGTCGGCACCTGCGGCTAAATATTGCTTGTGAATATCGGAAATAATATGCGGTTGCGTGAGCACCAACAAATCGTTGTTGCCTTTTTGTAGTATAGTTGTGTTTGCAAAGCGCTCACCGCGGTAATCAGCCTCTTGCAGTTTGTGTCGTTGTATCATGGTTCCCATAGCACCATCTAAAACGAGTATGCGTTGGGACAGTAAATTGCGTAATGTCATCTTTTTTAATCTATTTGAAGTGCAAAGATACTACAAATGAGCGTATTATTTGATAGCATTGCGTGGGTAAGTATGACAATTTTTGCTACTTGAAGCTTTTTTTGTAAATTTGCATATCCTAACAGTCAATAATCTTCAGCATGAGTTCAACCAACGTTATCCGCATTGATGTAGCCAAAGTTATACAATCACGTGCTCCCAAAGTAAAAGTACCTAAGTTCATTATCAACTACTTACGGCGCATAGTTCACGAAAACGAGTTTAATGATTTTTTTAGATTAAATACCGACTTAAAAAATTTAGACTTTATTGAGAGTGCGTTTAAATACCTGCAAATATCGCTGCGCATTGAAGGTGAAGAAAACTTACCACCAAAGAGTGGACGTTACATTTTTGCCAGCAACCATCCTTTAGGAGGGTTGGATGGCGTGGCTACAGGCTACCTTATTGGTAAGCGATACGAAGGCAAAGTACGATTTTTCTCAAACGATTTGCTCACCAATTTGTATCCTATGAAGGATATGCTGGTACCTGTCAATAAATTTGGTACACAAAGCAAAGCTCATGCTTCGCGCATGCGTGAGCTTTACGAATCGGACAATCATTTGGTAACCTATCCGGCAGGCATGTGTTCGCGCAAACAAAATGGGAAAATTTGTGATTTGGAATGGAAAAAAAACTTCATTAGCAAAGCCGTTGAATATCAACGGGATATTGTGCCGGTTTACTTTGAAGGTCGCAACTCTGGATTTTTTTATAAGCTCGCCAACCTTCGTAAACTGTTGGGTATAAAATTTAATATTGAAATGATGTACCTGGCAGACGAAATGTTTAAACAAAAAGGAAAAACATTTACAATCAAATTTGGGAAACCTATATCCTGGCAAACCTTCGACAAATCAAAATCGCAAGTTCAATGGGCTCAATGGGTTAAAGATTTAGTATATAAAATGGCTTAATTTTTTATTAAAATAGTGCGATGAGAAGTATATCACAAATTATTAATTAATTTTGCAAATAAAAAAATCACAAAATACACAACATGTTAGAAATTAAATTTAAAGTTCCGGAACCAACTTTGCGCAGATTACCTTGGTATTTGGCTTATGCGCAGTTTGTAATGAAACGCGGTGAATATTTTATTTCCTCCACGCAAATTTCTAAAGACATCGATGTGGATCCATCCATGGTAGCCAAAGATTTATCTTATGTACAAATCTCCGGCAAAACGCGTGTAGGTTACGAAGTAAAAGAATTGGTAGCCGTGCTCGAAAAATTTTTAGGTTTTACAAAAACACACAAGGCATTCCTCTTTGGCGTTGGGAGTTTAGGTGGAGCTTTGCTTCACGACAATGGACTGGCACAGTTCGGACTTGAAATTACCGCAGGCTTCGATGTGAAATACGAATTAGCCGGAACAAGCATTAATCATGTGCCTATACACCATATTGACCACTTTCGCGAGCTACAAACCAAAACGGGAATTAACATTGGTATATTAACTGTACCCATAGACAATGCCCAGCTCGTAACCGACCTGATGATAGAAGGGGGCATTCAGGCTATATGGAACTTTACCCCGTATCGCATACGTGTACCCGAATTTATTATTGTTCAAAACACATCGTTCTATGCCCACTTAGCTGTTATGTATAACCGATTATCGGTGATAAAAGAATGTGAGAATTGCGATAAGTAAAAAACAGAAGATTTATTTACTATTAATCAAAAAATATAGTTGCAGTATGAAAATATTTGCCATCGGACAAAATTACAGCGAGCATAACAAAGAATTAAACTCAAAACATCCTTCTGAACCAGTCGTGTTTATGAAACCAGACACGGCACTGCTCAAAAATAACAAGCCTTTTTACGTACCCGATTTTTCGCAAGATTTACATTACGAAGCAGAATTAATTGTAAAAATTAATCGCCTCGGCAAAAATATTGCCCCTAAATTTGCTCACCGATATTATGCCGAGATTGGCTTAGGGGTTGATTTTACAGCCCGCGACCTACAACGCCGACTGAAAGACGAAGGGAAACCATGGGAAATAAGCAAAGCCTTTGATAACTCTGCAGTGATAGGTTCGTTTATACCGGTTGATGCATTGGGAGTTGTGCAGGATATACGATTCAGATTAGAAAAAAATGGTATTATTGTTCAAAATGGACATGCTGCCGATATGATTTTTCCTATCCATGAACTTATTGCTTACATTAGTCGTTACTTTACATTGAAGATTGGCGATATCGTGTTCACAGGAACTCCGGCTGGTGTGGGAAAAGTAATTCCTGGCGACAACTTGCAAGGCTATATTTTTGATCAAAAAATGTTCGATTTTGATATTAAATAAAATTGTGCGACTCATAAAACAAGCAAGTTTTAAAACATTTTATTGGTGTCTTTGTGTTTAATTTTACAAAAGACCAGTTCTTTTTAGTCAGAATAATATATTTGAAAAACAATAAATTGTTGAATTTCACGTTTAGTTTTTGCATTAATATTTTAATTTAATAATTCATGAGACCACTAAAACACTTATTATATTTGTATTGTAGCTTATTGCCAGCTTTGCTGATAGCCCAAAAAGCTACTACGAATACTTTGCATAACTATGCTTCGAGTTCGGTACTTGCTACGGGCAAATTTGTTAAAATATCAGTCCAGAGCACTGGTATTTATCGTTTGACATACGAAGACCTCAATGCTATGGGCATAGTGCCGGCTAATGTAAGAATATTTGGTTACGGCGGCGAACTCTTAGAGCAGGATTTTAAACAACCTATGCTCGACGATTTACCCGAAAATGCCATCTATATGAACAAGGGTAGTGATGGCATTTTTAATGCTGGCGACTATATCCTTTTTTATGCCAAAGGCATCCACAAATGGAGCTTCGATAAAATACGAGGCATGTTTACCCACAAAATAAACTCTTATGCCACCAAAGGCTACTATTTTGTAACTTCCGATGCGGGAATTGGAAAAAAAATTGAGCTAAAAAACATTGTTATTCCCGCAGGAGCTACCATTATGCCTGTGGAGGATTTCACCGACTACCAAGTACAGGAAAAAGAGCTCATAAATATTGCCAATTCAGGGAAACAATTTTATGGCGATTATTTTGTGTACGATAAAAACACAACGGTTTACAGCTTCAACTTCCCCAATGTTTTGCGCACCAACACCACCAAATTTAGGTTCGATGTAGCTGCTGCAACTACAGGCACTTCATCTACCTTTAGTGTGGATTTAGATAATTTCCAAATCAAAACATTGTCAGTTTCCAAACGAACCGATGGTGATCAATATGAACGTGCTAAAGCTGCCAACGCCACTTTCAACTTTACACCAACGGGCGATGCTCTCAATTTCAAAATTGTTTTCAATGCTGGAAATAATACAGCACAAGGCTATTTGAATTTCGTGGAAGTTAATGCGCAACGCGCCTTATCGATGAGTGGTAATGCCATGCAATTTCAAAATGTTGCAAACTTAGAGACAAGCTACTACAACCAATACAAACTGAGCAATGCGAATACAATCGTTCAAGTGTGGGACATAACGGATGCGCAAAACATAGCACAAATGGAAACGCAAATGGTGGATGGCAAATTAGTTTTTACAGCTTCTGGCACTAACATTTCAAATTATTTGGCGATAGACCCGACTGCAGGCAATAGCTTTCCCAAACCAGAAATTGCGCAGAAAATAGCCAATCAAAACTTACATCAATTACTTCCAGCCGAATTGCTCATTATCACAAACCCCTTGTTCAAAGAGCAAGCCGAAGCTTTAGCCGAAGGGCATCGCACGGTGGATAATTTGCGTGTCAATGTAGTTACCACAGAAGAAGTTTATAACGAGTTTTCGTCGGGAACGCCCGATGCTACTGCCTATCGGCGTTTAGTTAAAATGTTTTACGACAGAGCCATTCAGAGCGGAAATGCTTCCGACAAGCCCAAATACCTTTTACTCTTTGGGCGTGGAACCTTCGACAATCGTAAAATATTATCATCATCGGGCGACAACCTGATACTCACCTATCAAGCCGACAATTCATTAGTAGAAACATTGTCATACGTTACGGACGATTATTTTGGATTTTTGGAAGACAATGAAGGCACACAACTACCTTCACACTCATTAGAAATTGGTATAGGTCGCTTTCCGGTAGTTACGGTTGAGCAGGCTCAACAAGTGGTAGATAAAACTATCAACTACATTCAAAATTCCAACAAAGGAAAATGGAAAAACCAGTTATGCTTCCTTGCCGATGATGGCGACAATGCTCTGCACGCAAAGCAAGCAGATAGTATTGCAAACATACTTAGGCGGTCATACAAAGATTTTCAAATTACAAAAATTTATTTGGATGCCTACAATCAGGAAATTTCAGCCAGTGGCGAAAGTTATCCCGTAGCTCGTAAACAATTGCACGATTTGATTAGTAAAGGGATTTTATATCTTAACTATACGGGACATGCGGCTGCAAGTGGCTGGACAAACGAATTAGTGATGACAACCAATGACATCGAAAATTTCAGTAACAGATTATTACCGCTTTGGTTTGGTGCCACCTGCGATTTTCTGCAATTCGACATGAAAACAGTTTCAGCGGGCGAAAAAGTTTTGCTCAATCCCAATGGAGGTGGCATTGGCGTTATTTCTGCAGCTCGCCCCGTGTATGCATCGCAAAATTTTTCGGTGAATAAGTTTTTTGCCGAAAATCTATTGAAAAAAGTAGATGGTAAGCATTATCGTATTGGCGATATATTGAGAATGGCAAAAAATAGTGTGGGTTCTGAAATCAACAAGCTTTCGTACATATTTATGGGCGATCCTGCCGTGCAGCTTCCCTATCCTACCGATTGTATCGTAAAAACCACCACCATTAACGAACGCCAAACTTTAGGGAATGATACCCTTCGTGCCATGTCGATAACTACTATTGCTGGTAATATTACGGATGCTGATGGACTGATTCAAGATAATTTTAATGGTGAACTGAGTGTCGATATTTTCGATAAAATGCAACGCATCACCACGCAAGATAATCAAAAAGATGGTGCCATGAGTTACAGCGACAGACCCAATGTGCTTTTTTCGGGAAAAGCGGCAGTTGTGAATGGTGCATTCAGCTACAACTTTATGCTCCCTAAAGACTTACGCTACAATTATGGTGGCGGACGCATTAACTATTATGCTTATAGTAACGAAACAGGGAAAGAAGCTCAAGGAAATTACGAAAACTTTATCATTGGAGGTACAAACCCTAACGCAGTGTATGAAAAAGAAGGTCCTGAAATGTCTATTCATTTGAATTCGCCAAATTTTGTCAATGGAGATGCCGTAAATGAATCGCCCTTGTTGATGATTGAATTAAAAGACATCAGTGGCATAAATAAAGTGGGTAGTGGCATCGGTCATGACTTGGTGATGATGTTAGATAATGACCCTTCTCAGCAAAAGGTGCTCAACGATTATTTCGAAACGAAACCCGATTTGTACAGCGAAGGAAGCATACGATATAAGTTAGCCGACTTAAGCGATGGGAAGCATGTATTAACATTCAAAGCCTGGGATTTACTAAACAACTCGAATACCAAATCTATCGAATTTGAAGTAAAGCAAGGCTTGCAGCCCGTTATTTTCAAAGTTTCCAATTACCCTAATCCAGTACAATCGCAAACTACCATTGTAGTAGAGCATGATCGTCCTGAAACAATTTTAGAAACAACGGTCGAGATTTTTGATTTAGCTGGACGCAAAATGTGGCAATTCTCTCAAAACAATGCCGATAACATTAGCTGGGACTTAAAAGGTGCCGATGGAATTAAAGTAAAAGGTGGTATTTATTTTTATAAAGTAACTATTAATACACAAAACAGCACCGTATTCTCGAAGACTAACAAGATGCTTATTGTTGAAAAATAAAAGCTAAAAACTATACTATCAATCAATTAAAAATAAGTATTTTTGCGATTTCGTACAAGGTATATTCACTAAATAATAAATAATGAAACAAACGCTTTTATTTTTCACCGTATTACTTTTTGCCGCCATTCAGTTGCAAGCTGTAGAACCAAACCCCATTTTCACTGCTGTACCCTCTTTAACAATTGCTCCCGATGCGCGTGCTGGTGGCATGGGCGATGTGGGTGCTGCTACTACGCCCGATGTGAATTCACAATACTGGAATCCGTCTAAATACGTATTTATGGAGAGCGAAGCAGGTCTTTCTATATCCTACACACCGTGGTTACGCTCGTTGGTGAGCGATATCGACCTCATTTATTTGGCTGGCTATTATAAATTTTCCCAACGGCAGGCATTGAGTGCCTCTTTGCGTTATTTTTCATTGGGCAATATTGAACTTTTCAACGAATATGGTGATAATATTCGTGCCATTAAGCCGCTGGAATTAGCTGCTGATGTGGCTTATTCTCAGAAATTATCCGAAAATTTTTCGGCATCGGCTGCGCTCCGTTTTATTTATTCCGATTTGAATAATGGTGCCAGCGATGATATGTTTCCGGGTGCTGCAGTAGCTGCCGATGTATCTGCATATTATCGAACTCCTATTACATTAACTACTGGCAAAGGGAATCTGGCTATCGGTCTAAACATCTCTAATTTAGGATCTAAAATAACTTATGACAAAAACGCTACAAATAATTTTATACCTACCAATCTCCGTCTTGGTGGTTCGTTCGATTACGATATTGACGAGTACCAACGCTTTACAGTAAGTGCCGATGTTAACAAATTATTAGTGCCTACTCCTAATGCTACAACTGATTTCAACAAAGTATCCATGCTTTCGGGTGTTTTTCAATCATTTAGCGATGCTCCCGGAGGCTCGAAAGAAGAGTTGCAGGAAATTATGTGGTCGGCAGGTGTGGAATATGCTTACAACAAACAATTTTTTGTGCGTGCTGGCTATTTTAACGAAAACGAATACAAAGGCAACCGTAAATACTTCACTGCAGGTGCTGGGTTCAAGCTCAATGTCTTTCAGCTCGATGCCGGTTATGTAATTTCAACTTCGCAATCCAATCCTCTTGACAAAACCTTGCGCTTCTCGCTCTCTTTTGATTTATTTGGATTGAAGAATTTAGTAAAATAATGAATATTCGTGTTGGTTTTGGCTACGATGTTCACCAATTTGCGCCAAATCGTGCATTGTGGTTAGGAGGAATCAAAATTGATCATAGTGTTGGTCTGTTAGGGCATTCGGATGCCGATGTACTCATTCATGCCTTGTGCGATGCGCTACTTGGTGCTGCTAATTTGCGTGATATTGGCTTCCACTTTCCCGACACTGCTGGTGCATACAAAAACATTGATAGCAAAATTTTACTCATCGAAACTATGTGCCTGCTACGTAACAAGGGCTACGAATTTGGCAATGCTGACTGCACGATAGCTGCTGAAGCACCCAAAATCAATCCGCATATTGTTGCTATGCAGCAGTGCCTTGCCGAAGTCATGGCTGTGGAGCCGGATACGATTTCCATTAAAGCAACAACATCTGAAAAATTGGGCTTTGTAGGGCGAGAAGAGGGCATGGCTGCTTACGCCACAGTGCTGATATTCAAACAGTAAAATCCTACAGGCTTTTATATTGGTACGTTCAATTTATTTATTCATATATTCTATTCAAATTTGTTTTGATTTCAATTTTTTATAGTTTATCTTTGTAACCTAATAAATTAAATTCAAAATTATTCATTTTAAAAATTAAATTGATATGTCAGTTTTAGTAGGAAAAAAAGCTCCGGTATTCAATACCAAAGCCGTAGTAAATGGAGGGGAAATTATTGAAAATTTCTCATTATCACAGTATGAAGGTGAAAAATACGTAGTATTTTTCTTTTATCCCGCCGATTTCACATTTGTGTGCCCAACCGAATTAATTGCTTTTGAAGAAAAAGCAGCTGAATTTGCTGCCCGCAACACTGTTGTAGTTGGTGCATCAACCGATTCGGAGTTTTCGCATTGGAAATGGTTGCAGACACCTCAAAAACAAGGTGGTATTCAAGGTGTAAAATATCCATTGGTAGTAGATCAAACCTTGCAAATTTCAAAAAACTATGATGTGCTGATTGGTTCGGAGGAATATACCGAAGATGGTGATGTGAATTTTGTTGGCGAAGCCAAAGCATACCGCGGCTTGTTTCTTATTGACAAATCGGGCGTTGTTCGTCACCAATTAGTAAACGATTTACCTTTAGGTCGTAATGTGGACGAAGTGCTTCGCTTAATTGATGCACTCCAATTTACCGAAGAGTATGGCGATGTTTGCCCAGCAAATTGGAAAAAAGGCGACAAAGCATTGCATGCTACTCAAGAAGGCATTGCAAGCTATCTGTCGGAAAAATAAAATTTACAACACGCGAAAAGCTTAAATGCTGTGGTTTTCATTTACCACAGCATTTTTTGCTTAAATACATAGAATTCTTGTATCTTTGCAGTACTAAAGTTATACACAAATACAGATTCAAACAATGGATTTCAAAAAATTTTGGAAAGAATCGCTGGGTGGTTTTATATTAAAACATTTGTTGCTCGCTGCCGGAATGCTCCTCGTTTTGTCGTGGGGCATACTTTACTTGATAGATATTTATACACAACACGGCAAAACAGAACATGTGCCCGACTTGCGTGGCATGTATGTAGAAGAAGCGCAGCTAATGCTTTCCAACCATAGCCTTTATACCGAAATAATAGATTCCGTGTATGTTAAAGACAAAAAGTTGGGCACCATTATAGAGCAAATACCGGCTGCAAACTCCAATGTGAAACGCAATCGCCCTGTATATATCATTGTCAATTCTCGTCAGTTGCGACGCGTCCCGTTACCCGAAGTGAATGATGTATCGTACCGTCAGGCTGATGCCATGCTTCGCGCTATTGGCATCCACGTAAGCAATGTGGTTTACACACCATCCGAGTACAAAGATTTGGTAATCGATGTTACCTATGGTGGTCAGAGTATCGCTCCTGGTTATCGCATTCCCGAGGGAAGCTATGTAAGCTTAGTGGTGGGTAGTGGCACACCGGGCGAAGACATCTTAGTTCCCCTCTTGAAAAGTCTGGCATTGGAAGATGCCCGACAACAAGTTCTTACCGACTCGATGGTAATAGGGGCAATAGACTACGATGTGCCACCTCGGGGCAACGAAGCAAGCTACTTTGTGTACCGACAACGCCCGGCAGCAGGTAAAATGGTACCGGCAGGAACTCGCATTGATATTTGGTTGACGCGCGATAAAGCCATGTTAGAAAAAACTTTTGAAGAGGATAAAAAAGACTCACAAACCGATGAACAATTTTTTTGAACCCGTAGCAATTGAAAATTGTTATAGGTAAAAAAAATAATCGAATACTAGAGATACAAACAAGAACATATTGTGAACGAAAATTTTCCAGAGGAAATAGAAATAGATGATATAGATACCATTGCGCTCGAGCCTGAAATGTTTGAGCACTACCGTTTTGTGGTGGACAAAGGGCAAGCATTGGTACGCATAGATAAGTATTTGGTAAACTGCATGGCAAGCATTTCGCGCAATCGCATACAAGAGGCAGCCGATGCAGGAAATATTCGTGTAAACGGTAAAGTTGTAAAATCGAATTATCGGATCAAGCCTTTTGACATTATTACCATTCATTTAGCCTATCCTCCTTCCGAATTTGAAATTTACCCACAGGATATTCCAATTGATATTGTTTATGAGGATGATGATATTATTGTTGTAAATAAGCAGCCAGGCTTGGTAGTGCATCCTGGTTTCGGAAACTTCGATGGCACCCTGCTCAATGCCATTGCCTGGCACCTCAAAGACCTGCCCGAATTTGATGTAAACGATTCGCGTATTGGTCTGGTTCACCGTATCGACAAAGACACATCGGGCTTACTATTGATTGCTAAAACAGAACATGCTAAGATGTATTTGGGGAAACAATTTTTTAATAAAACAACACATAGACGCTACCAAGCTGTGGTTTGGGGAAACGTGAAACAAGACGAAGGAACGATTATTGGCGCATTAGCTCGTGACCCGCGCGACCGTATGCAATTTATGGTTTTTCCCGAAGGTGAAAATCCATTGGCTAAATATGCCGTAACGCATTACAAAGTGATAGAACGTTTTGGCTATGCAACGCTCGTTGAATGCCGTTTAGAAACGGGACGTACACACCAAATTCGCGTTCACATGAAACACATTGGTCACACTTTGTTCAACGACGAGCGCTATGGTGGGCATATCATTCTGAAAGGAAATACTACTGCCATGTATAAAGCATTCATTAAAAATTGTTTCTTCGCTTGTCCCCGGCAGGCTTTGCACGCCAAAGAACTTGGATTTGTACATCCACGATCGGGAGAATATATGTTTTTCAATTCTGAACTACCTCAAGATATAGAAAACTTAATTGATAAATGGCGAAAATATGGCTCTGGGGCAATTTGCTAATTTGCTAACTAATGGTAAAATAGAATGGTAAATAATGAACATCATTTCCGTCAGGGGATAACAAACATACCTGAAATTTGCATCCGTCAGGGAGTTCGCAAAGTTATTATTGCGCCTGGTTCGCGCAATGCCCCGCTTATTTTTGCGTTCACGGCACATCCCCAAATGGAATGCTTGAGCATAATTGATGAGCGGTCGGCAGGTTTTTTTGCTTTGGGCATGGCGCTGCAAAGCGGCGAGCCCGTTGCATTGGTTTGCACTTCGGGCACAGCCGTGTTGAACTTTGCACCTGCTATTGCCGAAGCTTTTTATCAGCACATACCGCTACTTGTATTCACTGCCGATAGACCGGTAGAAATGATAGATCAAGCAGATGGACAAACCTTGCATCAACCTGACATTTTTGGAAATTACAGTAAAGCTAATTTTGATTTACCTGTTGAGACGGTTTACGATGCCGATTTGGAATACTGCAACCGTCAGGTATCGCAGGCTATCAACACAGCCATCGCCTACCCACCAGGACCAGTGCAAATCAATGTTCCTTTGCGTGAACCAATTTATACAGCCCTACCCGTAGCGCACAGCAACCCCAAAATACTTGATGTGATGTCAACGAAGGCATTGCTCACTGCCGAAACGCTAAGCGCGCTTCAAAAAACGTGGTTGCAATCGGACAGAAAAATGATTGTGCTGGGCATTTTGCCAAAAAGTGAAACCTTCCATGATCTAGTCAATTTGCTTTCTGAAATGCCTGATGTAGTGGTAATTGCCGAAAATCTGTCGAATGTGGCTGGTGACAAAATTATCACACAGCCCGAATCACTCTTTTCTCGATTAAATGGCAAGACTGACAATAGCATGTTTGCGCCCGATTTGCTCATTACCATTGGAAGTTCCATTATTTGCAAGCAATTGAAAATTTTTCTGCGCAAAAACAAAGCTGTGCAACACTGGCAGATGGACGCTGCTATGCCCTTTGTAGATACTTACACGAGTTTAACCACCATTATTCCGGTTCCCGCACGCGATGTTTTAGGTGGTATGCCCTTCTCTGAAAAAACACATAGTACGAAGCATTACGCTGCTCAATTTGCAGCCGAAATGCTTGCTGTAAAAGAGTTGCATAAGGCTTTTGTAGCCAAAAGCGAAGTTTCGGACATGACCGTTACGAAAAGCCTGCTCGCCCTTTTACCGCCGTACACCATTTTGCATTTAGCCAACAGCACTGCCGTGCGATGGACGCAGCTATTCCCGGCACGAACCGATTTAACGTACTTATGCAATCGTGGTACCTCGGGTATTGATGGCTGCACGTCAACTGCTGCCGGATACGCTTACTGCTCGGGTAAACTGAACGTTTTTCTTTCGGGCGATTTATCATTTATTTATGACTCCAATGCTCTTTGGAACAATTATATTAGCAAGCATTTTAAAATTATACTGCTCAACAATCACGGTGGGAATATATTCCGATTTATAGGAGATAAACAGCTGATGGAGAAAAGTTTAGATTTTTTCACTACCCCTCAGCCCGTAAACATAAAGGCTTTAGTTGAAGCATTTGGATTAGGCTATATAACTTGTAATAAGGCGGACAGTATTGCGAAGAGCATTCAAAGTTTGCTTTGTACCGAGCAAGCCACTGTACTTGAAATCTTTACTGATAGCGATTTGAATACGGGAAATTATACAGGATATTTTAAAAATATAAAAAAATAAATAGGGACAAGCGACTTCTCGATCGCTTGATGCATACACCAAATTTTTTCTTGCTAATAATTAATAGCAGCATGTGCCACCCCCCTGCTCGCCGTAGTTTGTAGAGCAATGCGCTAATGCTCGGCGAAGCGTCTTTAGCTAACGCTGATTTTCAATTCGCTTCGTCGGGTTAAAAGCAAAGCTCCTACTTTATATTTTGCAATAAAAAGCTATTTTGGCAATTCAATTATTCATTTTTTTTTGAACTCTGAGTAAAGTTTATCAAATTGTTGAACAACTATGAATGCCAATTGAAAAATTACCGCTCATGCGGACATTACGTTCATGCTTTTTTGGCATTTTTATACTTTAAATAAGGAAAGCAGGATTTTCCTTACGATGCCGAAGCCACCGCCCAGCTAAAGCAAATACCCGATAGGCACTTGAGCCAGTCGCTCAAATGTTGGCATGTACCTTACACCAAAGAAGCGTTTGAACAGTTGAAGGAATTGTTTCCGGAAGCGGAATATCCGAC
>MNZK01000030.1 GCA_001873635.1 Porphyromonadaceae bacterium CG2_30_38_12
GAATAGATGCATTTAGGTAACAAAAAAAAATACATACAAACATTATGATACAAAAATAACTAATATAGTATTAAATTAAAACAAAAAAAGCATTTTTACTTTCAATTATAAAATACCAAAAACAAAAAACTATTATTTCGAACGAATTGTTGGCTTATATATATCATAATGTATATCTTTGCAGCGTAATTAAAACATAAAGACAAAGAGAACTAAAATTTACAAGCAAATTGTCAGAAGTGCAATTACAATTAAACAGAAAAAAAAAAAAATTCGAAACAAGTATTTATTAATTAATTATTCATTCATTTAATTTTTAAGAGTATGAAAAAAGTAAAGATTTTCGCAGTAGTAGTAATTGCTTTATTAGCAACAAGTAGTGTAAAAGCACAGTTTTCGGCAAATGCCGATGTAGTTAGTTCGTATGTTTGGCGAGGTGTAAAATACTCTGGTGTTTCCATTCAACCAACATTACAGTACACAGCAGGTAGTTTTGCAATCGGCACATGGGGGTCATCGGGATTTGATGGTTTTTCAGAAGCTGATTTATATGCAAAATATAGCTTTGATTTTGGTTTATCATTAGGCGTTACAGATTATTATTACCCCGGAACAAAGTATTTTGATTATTCAAAAGCAACTGGTGCTCATGGATACGAAATCAATTTAGGTTATGCAACTGGTGGTTTTTCTTTATCAGCAAATTATATTCTGAACGAAGCCGGAAGTGCAGCAACAACGGGTGGAGATAAATATTTTGAATTAGGTTATGCCTTTGAATCCTTTAGTATTTTTGCTGGTGCAGGTGATGGCTGGCACACTCCCGATGCTAAATTTGGTGTTGTAAATGTAGGAATTAGCACTTCAAAAGACATAAAAATTACGGATACATTCTCGGTGCCATTGAAAGTAAGTGCCATAGTAAACCCTACAACTGAAAATTTATTTTTAGTAGCTAGCATTACACTTTAACAAATAATATTTATAGTTATTATAAATACTAAGTAATTATATATTTAAATACAGAAACACATGAAAAAAGTTGAAGCTATTATCAGAAAGTCTCAGTTTGAAGATGTTACTGAAGCACTTCATGCAGTAGGAATTGATTTTTTCACTTATTGGGATGTAACAGGAGTTGGTAACGAAAAAACAGGCGAAGTAATATACCGAGCCACTGTTTACGAAACCAGATTGATTGAACGTCGCGTAGTATCTTTTGTATGCCGAGATAAATTTGTTGACGCTGCCATCGATGCCATTGTTAAAGCTGGTCGTACAGGAGAAATGGGAGATGGTAAGATTTTCATATCAACCATCGACGAGTCAGTTCGTATCCGCACAGGTGAAAAAGGTCCTGAATCACTATATATTAAAGAATAAACATTAAAAAATAAACATTATGGATTTAGCAACATTAACAACAGGATTAAACACCTTTTGGGTACTATTTGCAGGCGCATTGGTATTCTTTATGCAAGCTGGTTTTGCATTGGTTGAAGCAGGTTTAACGCGTTCAAAAAACACATCAAATATTTTATTCAAAAATTTAATGGATTTTAGCATTGGTACCATTGGTTTTTGGCTCATTGGATATGGTATCATGTTTGGAGCTGGCAACAGCTGGTTTGGAACTTTTGAACTCTTCTCATCCACTGACCACGGTGCGGCATTAGGAATTCCAAACGAGGCATTCTTCTTTTTTCAATTAGTTTTTGCTGCAACTGCTGCAACCATTGTATCAGGTGCCATGGCCGAACGTACTAAATTTGTATCTTATATATTGTATAGCGCCATTATTACCTTAATTATTTATCCTGTATCGGGTCATTGGATATGGGGTGGCGGTTGGTTATCACAACTATCAACACCATTCGTTGACTTTGCAGGCTCAACCGTAGTTCATTCAGTTGGTGGGTGGTTAGCTCTTACAGGTGCTTTGGTATTGGGGCCACGGATTGGCAAATACAAAAACGGCAAAATCAATGCTATACCTGGTCACAGTATCACATTGGCAGCATTGGGCGTATTCATATTATGGTTAGGATGGTTTGGCTTCAATCCTGGATCGACCTTAGGTTTTGGGGATGCTGGTTTAGTAGCTAAAATATTTGTTACTACCAATGCAGCAGCAGCAGCAGGAGCAGTAGCTACTCTTGCAACTACCTGGATTCGTTATGGCAAACCCGGACTAAGCATGACTTTAAATGGTGTATTAGCAGGTTTAGTTGCCATCACAGCAGGCTGTCATGCAGTAACACCAGGAGCAGCAATGATTATTGGAGCAATAGCAGGAGTTTTGGTAGTATTTGCGGTTGAATTTTTCGACAAAGTTGCAAAAATTGATGATCCAGTAGGTGCAATTTCCGTACATGGTGTTTGTGGCGCATTCGGAACATTGGCAGTAGGATTGTTTGCAACCGAAGGCGGGCTTTTCTATGGAGGTGGTGCTAACCTATTAACAAGCCAAGCTATTGGAGTTGTTTCGGTTGCAGCATGGGCTATAGGAGCTGGTTTAGTTATATTCTTAGGCATAAAATATACTATTGGTATTCGAGTGAGCAAAAAAGAAGAAGAAAACGGTTTGGATTACTACGAACACGGAGAAAAAGCTTACAATTGATTTACATTTAAACCTTAGCTTGGGAAGCGCACATTTCTAACGAAATGTGCGCTTTTGTTTTCTATAAGATACACTTATGACATTTATGAACTTGAAAAAACAGAATAATGTGTTAAAAATTAAAATTTTTGTATCATAATGAATCACAATATGAAACAAAATAGTATTTTTGTATCCCAAAAGCAAAAAACAACAATCATTAGAACACAAAAATAAGTCTAAAAACAACATTTTGTGATAATTTTAAGCACAACACCAACGATTTATAAATAATAAGTAAATAATCAAGCATGAAAAAAATTGAAGCAATTATCCGCAAATCTAAATTTGAAGATGTGAAGCAAGCACTTTACGATGCTGATATTGATTGGTTTTCGTATTGGGACATTACCGGGTTGGGAAAATCGACAGAAGAACAAGTAGTACGTGGACAGGTATTCAAATCAGGATACATTCAACGCAGAATGATTTCCATTGTCATACGCGATGTGAATCTAGAAAAAACAATCAATGCATTGCTCAATTCGGCATGGACAGGCGAAACAGGCGATGGTAAAATCTTTGTTTACGACATTGAAGAAACCTACCGTATTCGCAATAAGGAAAAAGGTCCCGGAGCATTGTATAATGCTGAATAAGGAAATAAAAAATTGAATACAGAAAAAGAAAATGAATATGAAAAAAAAGACATTACTTATTGCAACAACTATACTTGGTTCTTTAAGCAAATTGAGCGCTCAATCCACAACCCCAACGCCAACGATTAATGCTGGAGACACGGCTTGGATGCTAGTAGCCGTAGCCTTAGTACTTTTCATGTCTATTCCTGGATTGGCACTTTTTTACGGTGGTTTAGTAAGACGCAAAAATGTATTGAGCGTATTTATGCAAATATTTATTTTGGTGTCAGTTATTAGTATCGAATGGGTAGTTTTTGGCTACAGCAATGCATTTGGCTCAAATTCAGCAGAATGGCTCAAGCCCTACTTCGGTGGTTTTGACTGGGCTTTTTTAAATGGAATAAATATGAACGATTTAAGTCCATACTTCATATCACATTCGCAACCCACAACTGATGGCGGAACAATCGGTACCATACCGCACATTTTATTTATCATGTTCCAATGCATGTTTGCAGTTATCACGCCTGCTCTTATCATTGGAGCCTTTGCCGAACGTATTAAATTTAAAGGATTTTTACTTTTCTCCGTGCTTTGGTCAATTTTCATATACAATCCCGTTGCGCATTGGGTTTGGTCGGGCGATGGATGGTTATTTCAATTGGGTGCTTTAGATTTTGCAGGTGGAACCGTAGTACATATTAATGCCGGTATTGCAGCCCTTGTTACAGCGCTAATGCTTGGCAAACGGCGTGATTACAAAAACCACGCCTTACCACCTCACAACATAACTTATGTAGTGATGGGAGCTTCCATGCTTTGGGTAGGTTGGTTTGGCTTTAATGCCGGAAGTGGGTTAGCAGCCGACGGATTAGCAGCCAATGCCCTGATGGTTACCCATATAGCTGCTGCCGCTGCGGCACTTACCTGGGCCACTTTGGAATGGGTTATCGATAAAAGAGCGACCGTAGTTGGCATCAGCACAGGCGCTGTTGGCGGATTGGTAGCTATCACCCCAGCCGCAGGTTTTGTAGGTGTTGGAGGTGCAATGATAATTGGCTTAGCCGTATCGCTTGTTTGCTTCTTTATGGTAGCTTGGGTGAAACCTAAACTTGGCTACGATGACTCTTTGGATGCTTTTGGAGTTCATGGCATTGGTGGTATTTTAGGAGCATTGCTCACAGGTATTTTAGCGTCACCATTTGTTCAATCAGCTTATAGTGGGGCAATTTATGGAAACATAGAGCAATTAAAAATACAATTCATAGCCACATCCACCACCATTGTGTTTTCAGGTATTGGCACCTATATTTTGTTTAAAATTACAGATAAATTAGTAGGTGTTCGCGTTACTTCAAACGAAGAAGGAATTGGTTTGGACGAAACGCAACATGGGGAAACAGCTTATACAAATTTTGATTAATAAAATTTCAGGCATACACAATATTTTAATTGAAAATTGCCGTATGGTGTATTTTTCAAATTTTTTATTACGGACAGGCTATTTCCCGATGAAATAGTCTGTCCATTATAAAAATAAAAACAAATCAAAACAAAAACGCATATAATTGCGCTGATTTACAACTGGAATATGCAAATAAGTTATAATTTGAAACAATAATCAGATTTATTGTTTAATAATACTGAATAATATTGGTTTTAACTTACATTTTTATTATTTTTGCAAAGTATTTAAAACAGTACGTAAGTAAAAAGCATCAAAATAAATAAATATAAAATTACTAACTAAAGAACGATTATGTCAACGTTAAGATTTAAAGCTGTAGAAGAAGCTTTCAAAAAGAAAGCATTGTGCGTAACAGCACCATCAAAATTCACAACCGATTATTACGGTAAATACGTTTTTACCAAATCAGTTATGGCAAAATACTTGTCGAAAGACGTTATGAAATCACTAACCAATACCATTGAAAAAGGCAAAACATTAGATAGCACCATAGCTAACGATGTAGCTACCGGCATGAAAATGTGGGCAATGGAGTTAGGAGCAACACATTACACACACTGGTTTCAGCCCCTAACTGATGGTACAGCCGAAAAGCACGATTCATTTATTGATTATGCGGGAGCTCCTGGCGAAGCCATAATCGAAGATTTTTCAGGAAAACTCTTAGCGCAACAAGAACCTGATGCATCATCGTTCCCCAACGGTGGTATCCGAAGCACATTTGAAGCACGCGGATATACTGCTTGGGATCCAACTTCTCCCGCTTTTGTAGTTGATGACACACTATGTATTCCAACTATTTTCATTTCTTATACCGGTGAAGCACTTGACTTGAAAGCACCTTTGTTAAAATCGCTCAGTGCAGTAGATAAAGCAGCCACAGCTGTTTGCCAGATGTTCGACCCCAATGTGAAACGCGTTGTTGCTTTTTTGGGCTGGGAACAAGAATATTTTTTGGTTGACGAAGCGCTTTATGCTACCCGCCCCGATTTAATGTTAACAGGTCGTACTTTGCTTGGACATGAGTCGGCTAAAAACCAACAATTAGAAGACCACTATTTTGGAGCAGTACCAAGTCGTGTAGCTTCTTTTATGAAAGATTTAGAATTTGAAGCTTACAAATACGGTATTCCATTGAAAACCCGTCACAACGAAGTAGCGCCTAATCAGTTTGAGCTTGCTCCAATTTTTGGAGAATGCAACTTGGCTGTTGATCAGAACTTGTTAGTGATGTCCTTAATGAAAAAAATTGCTCGCCGTCATGGTTTCCGCGTATTGTTACACGAAAAACCATTTGCAGGCATCAATGGTTCCGGGAAACACAACAACTGGTCGCTCGGTACAGATACAGGCGTAGGATTATTAACTCCTGGAAAGACTCCGGAAGAAAATCTACTTTTCATAACCATTATGGTAAATATTTTGAAAGCAGTACACAAAAACAATGCATTGCTCAAAGCATCCATTATGACTGCTCAAAACGCTCACCGTTTAGGAGCAAACGAAGCACCTCCTGCTATCGTGTCAGCATTCCTTGGTACTCAAATTTCGGCTGTATTAGACAAATTAGAAAACAGCACCAGCGACGAAGCCATCGTAATGGATGGTAAAAAAGGACTGAGTTTAGGTATCGCTCACATACCCGAAGTTTTGCTGGACAACACCGATCGTAACCGTACTTCGCCATTTGCATTCACCGGAAACCGTTTCGAGTTTCGCGCGGTTGGCTCTTCGGCAAACTGTTCATCGGCAATGGCAACATTAAACACTGCTGTTGCAGCTCAATTAATTGAATTCAAAGCCGAAGTTGATGCTAAAATTGCAGCTGGAGCAAGTAAGCAAAGTGCTATTTTTGAAATTATTAAACAATATATCAAAGATTCAAAAGCGATATGCTTTGATGGAAATGGGTATAGTGATGCATGGAAAGAAGAGGCAGCTAAACGAGGTTTGGATTGCGAAACAAGCGTTCCAGAAATTTACAAAGCATTTACAAGCAAAGAAAGTGTGAAATTATTCACCGAAACAGGTGTTTTGACTGAAAAAGAGCTATATGCCCGTAACGAAGTAAAATGGGAAACATACACCAAATGGATTCAAATAGAAGCACGTGTTTTGGGCGATTTAGTGAATAACCACATTATTCCAGTTTGTACGCGTTATCAGAATTTACTTTTGGATAATGTATCGAAAATTAAAACCAATTTCCCTGCCGAAAAAGCCGATAGTTTGAATAAATTGAATAATCAACTTATTATTGAGATTGGCGAGCGCATTGCCACCATAAAAAATGCAGTTGATGATTTAATCGACACACGTCGTCAGGCGAATAAAATTGAGCATGAATACGAAAAAGCAGTTGCCTATCACGATAAAGCTTTACCTTATTTTGATGTCATTCGCTACAATGTAGATAAATTAGAACTTATTGTGGACGACGAAATGTGGACACTTCCAAAATATCGTGAATTGCTATTTATTCGATAAGCTTTAAAATTTTTTCTGATTTCTATCAAAAAAAATAAAACATTTCTAATAGTGGAAGGCTTTTTAAAGAGTCTTCCACTTTTTCGCAAACAATATAACGTAAGAACATTCCTTACACAACAAAGCTACAATATGACTTCCAATGAAATAAAAGTAGATGAATATGAGCAGCAATCTCTCTATTCATTTGAAAACGAGCATGATGCTTGTGGCGTTGGGCTTGTAATAAACCTTTTCGGCGAACAGTCGCATGAAATTGTCGAAAAAGGTTTACAAGTTCTGGAAAACATGGTGCACCGTGGAGCCGAAAGTGCCGACAACAAAACAGGTGATGGTGCCGGGATATTAATTCAAATTCCGCACGAATTTATTTTGCTTCAAGGCATCCCTGTGCCAGCCAAAGGGCGTTACGGAACCGGATTGGTATTTATGCCAAAAGACAAAGAACAAGCTGCCCATTGTATAAAATTAATGCACGAAAAAATAGCTAACGAGGGATTAACTCTCTTAGCTACACGTAAGGTACCCGTTAATACCGATATACTTGGACAGATATCCTCCTCGAACGAGCCCGATATTATTCAACTATTTATAACTGGATGTAGCTCACAAGATGAGTTAGAATTAAAGCTATACGTTGTTCGGAAAAAAATTGAAAAAGCACTTTTAGGAAGTCAAATCGACAAAGATCGTTCGTTCTACGTTGTGAGCCTTTCTACCAAACAAATGGTTTACAAAGGCATGCTTACCTCTCTTCAACTTCGTGAATATTATCCCGATTTATCCAATGAGAATTTTACAAGTGGCATTGCCTTAGTACATTCTCGTTTCAGCACCAATACCTTTCCAACATGGGATTTGGCACAGCCATTTCGCCTCTTAGGGCACAATGGTGAAATTAACACGATACGCGGAAACCGCCAATGGATGGAATCGCGCGAGAGTGTACTCAAATCAGAACAATTAGGTAATTTAGAAGAAATATTCCCCATTGTACAACCTCGCATGAGCGATAGTGCCACTTTAGACAATACCTTGGAATTTTTGGTAATGTCCGGAAAAAGTTTGCCGCACGCCATGGCTATGTTGGTGCCTGAAAGTCACAACAAAAAAAATCCTATTTCCGATAACCTCCGTGCTTTCTACGAATATCACAGTACATTTATGGAACCATGGGATGGGCCAGCCACCCTACTTTTTAGCGATGGTCGCTACGCTGGAGGCATGTTAGACCGCAATGGTTTACGTCCGGCACGTTATTTAATTACCCATGACAATTTAATGATTATCGCTTCCGAAACTGGAACCATCGATTTTGCACCGGAACGTATCAAAGAAAAAGGTCGCCTTAAACCAGGTAAAATGGTTATGATTGACACCGAATCGGGTCAAATATTTTACGACCGAGAATTGAAGGAAGGCTTAGCCAAAGCATTCCCTTATCGTGATTGGCTGAATAAAAACTGTGTGAATATTGATGATATTAGCTCTGGACGAAGTGTGAAAACTGAAATAGCCAATTATGCAACCTTGTTGCATGCTTTCGGTTACAGCACGGAGGATTTGGAACGATTAATAACACCCATGGCACGTGATGGTTTTGAACCTATTTCGTCGATGGGAAACGATACAGTGCTGGCAGTTTTTTCTAAAAAACCACAGCGATTGTTCAATTATTTCCGCCAGCAATTTGCACAGGTTACCAACCCTGCCATCGACCCCATTCGCGAAGAATTGGTTATGTCGCTCACAGGGTATATCGGTTCGGTTAACCAAAATTTACTGGAACCGGCACACGAAATTTGTAAAATGGTAAAATTAAAAAGTCCTGTACTTACCAACGTACAGTTCGACATTTTAATGAACCTAAACTACAAAGGCTTCTATACTATATCATTACCTATGCTATTCGACCCTAAATCTGGTGCAAAAGGACTTGAAAAAGCTATTGATGACCTATGTTTATCAGTAGAAAAGGCTGTGGATGAAGGCAAGAATTACATTGTTTTGAGCGACCGTGGTGTTGATGCAACTCATGCTCCAATTCCATCTTTGTTAGCAGTTTCAGCCGTTCATCTCTATCTGTTGCAAAAACGTAAACGCATGCAAATAGATATTGTAGTCGAATCAGCAGAACCGCGTGAAGTAATGCACTTTGCCTTATTATTTGGATTTGGAGCTAATGCTGTTAATCCATACATGGCGTATGCTATTATTAACGATAGCATCAAAGCAGGTGACATACAAATGGACATGAACACTGCCATGAAACATTACATCAAGGCAGTAAACAAAGGCTTATTAAAAGTGCTTTCCAAAATGGGAAATTCAACCTTGCGAAGTTATCGGGGTGCACACATTTTTGAAGCATTGGGCATTTCGTCGCAAGTAATGAGTAAGTATTTTAAAGGAATAAGTTCAGCCATAGGCGGAATAGATTTAGAAGATATAGCCAACGAAGTTATTCAACCACATTTTGAGGCATTTTTTCCTGAAGAAGGTCAAAATCCCGAAGAATTATACAATTTAGGCTTGTACGCCTACCGTATTCAGGGCGAGCAACATGCTTGGAATCCTGAAAGTATTGCACGCCTTCAGATAGCTACCAAAACAAACGATTATCAAAAATACAAGGAATACGTAAAAGTAGTGGACGAAAAAGCCGAACCTATTTTTATCCGCGACCTTATGGAATACAAACGCAATCCCATTTCGATTGACGAGGTAGAGCCCATCGAAAAGATAACCAAACGTTTTGTTACCGGCGCTATGTCCTACGGCTCTATAAGCCGAGAAGCACATGAGGCTATGGCTATGGCTATGAACACTTTACATGGTAGAAGTAATACTGGCGAAGGTGGAGAAGATCCCGAACGTTACAAAAAACGTGACGATGGGCTGAGTACACGCAGTGCTATCAAGCAAGTAGCTTCAGGTCGATTTGGAGTAACCTCCGAGTATTTAGTTAATGCGGATGAGCTACAAATTAAAATTGCGCAAGGCGCAAAACCTGGCGAAGGAGGTCAGCTTCCGGGACATAAGGTGGACAAAATAATTGCCCGAACGCGACATTCAATTCCCGGAATTTCGCTCATCTCTCCTCCACCCCATCACGATATATATTCCATCGAAGATTTGGCTCAGCTCATCTACGATTTAAAAAACATCAACCCAACAGCAACTATTAGTGTAAAATTAGTTTCGGAAAGTGGTGTAGGTACCGTAGCAGCTGGAGTTGCCAAAGCAAAAGCAGACCTAATACTTATTAGTGGCGCCGAAGGTGGTACGGGTGCAAGTCCGTCAAGTTCCATCAAACATGCAGGTTTGCCCATGGAAATTGGTTTAGCAGAAGCACAACAAACCTTGGTATTGAACGATTTACGTGGACAAATCAGACTTCAAACGGATGGACAATTAAAAACAGGACACGACATTATCGTAGCTGCCTTGCTGGGTGCCGAAGAATTTGGGTTTGCTACCAGTGCATTGATAACTTTGGGCTGTATCATGATGCGCAAATGCCATCTGAACACTTGTCCAGTAGGCGTTGCAACCCAAGATGAAGAGCTACGCAAGCATTTTATTGGAAAATATCAGTACCTTGTAAATTTCTTTAATTTCTTGGCACAAGATGTACGCGAACATTTAGCCTTGATGGGTTACAAGAGTATGGATGAAATTATAGGTCATGCCGAACTTTTAGAACGCAAAGAAATAAACACAAACCCCAAAATTAAGAAAGTTGATTTAAGCAGAATTTTATTTGCACCAGCAACGGTTACAACAAATGCTTTGCGTCATGTTAAAAACCAGGAACACAAACTCGAAAGTGTTTTGGATAGGGAATTGATAAAAAAATCACTCCCCGCACTGGATTTGTGCATGCCAGTAGAGATACACAGCAAGATCAAAAATATCGACCGTACTGTTGGCGCCATGCTCTCTGGCGAAATAGCTAAACGTTTTGGGCAAGTAGGTTTACCCGATGACACAATAAAGGCTTATTTCAAAGGCTCTGCAGGTCAAAGTTTTGGAGCATTCTTGAGTAAAGGAATGTTTTTCGAACTCGAAGGTGAAGCCAATGATTATGTTGGGAAAGGACTCTCGGGAGGAAAAATCATTATCAAAGCACCTGCCGAAAGCACCTTCAAGCCTGAAGATAACATTATTGCCGGAAACACCATATTGTATGGTGCAACATCGGGTGAGGTTTATGTAAATGGTGTTGTAGGTGAACGTTTTTGTGTACGCAACTCGGGTGCCAAAGCAGTTGTTGAAGGTGCTGGTGATCACTGTTGCGAATATATGACCGGCGGTTTAACGGTAGTACTTGGCAAAACAGGTCGTAACTTTGCTGCTGGTATGAGTGGTGGAGTGGCCTATGTACTCGACGAAACAGGCGATTTTGATTTCTATTGCAACATGGAAATGGTTGAACTTTCATTAATTGAAGATAGCCACGACAACAAAGAAGTGAAAACTATGATAGAAAATCACTTGAAATACACCGGCAGTACGTTAGCAAAAATAATCCTCGATGATTGGCGCACCTATGCTGATAAATTCATAAAAGTTGTTCCTATTGAATACAAAAAAGTCATTCAGGAAGCAAAAATGGAAGCTATCAACAAGAAAATTGCTCAAGTGGAACGTGATTATTAAAATAGGAATGCATGCTTTGCGTAAAATGCAAAATAGGTATCACGATTTTAGCAAACAAAAAAACAATTAAATTAGAAATACAACAAATTAATTAAACAAGCTCAAAAAGTCTCCTCACCAGTAGATTAAAATGAGCTTTAACATAATATGGGAAATCCAAAAGCATTTATGATGATTCCTCGCAAAGATGCCGGATACCGTCCGGTTCAAGATCGTATTCACGATTTTGGCGAGGTAGAACAAACACTCAATCGCGAAGACCGTAAATTGCAAGCTTCGCGCTGCATGGACTGTGGCATACCATTTTGCAACTGGGGCTGCCCACTGGGCAATAAAATGCCCGAATGGCAAGACCTACTCTACAAAGGAAAATGGAAAGAGGCAATTGATAACATGCATGAAACCAACAACTTTCCTGATTTCACAGGACGTATTTGTCCGGCTCCGTGCGAAAAGGCTTGTGTGCTCAATCTACACGATGCACCTGTTACTATTCGCGAAAACGAAGCATCCATTTCGGAAGTTGGTTTCATTGAGGGACATATCAAGCCCCTACCACCTAAAACGCGTACTGGCAAAAAAATTGCTGTCATAGGCTCTGGTCCTTCCGGGATGGCTGCTGCTCAACAGCTTAACAGAAAAGGGCATAGCGTTACTTTGTTCGAAAAGGACAGTAAGATTGGTGGCTTATTACGCTATGGCATTCCAAATTTCAAACTAAACAAAATGGTGATCGATCGTCGTTTGGCACAAATGGAAGCAGAAGGCATTGAATTTAGAACCAATTGTGAAATAGGCAAAGACATTTCGGGAAAAGAAATCATGGAAAACTATGACGCCGTAGCAATTACTATAGGTGCTGGACATGCACGCAACATTACTCCTGAAGGTCGCGACTTAAAAGGAATATATTTTGCCATGGAATTTTTGAGCCAGCAAAATAAATTAATCATGGGCGAAGATTTGGCACAAGCTGAAATCATTAACGCCAAAGGCAAACATGTGTTAGTTATTGGTGGTGGCGATACCGGTTCGGACTGTGTTGGAACTTCCAACCGACAAGGAGCTACCAAGGTAACTCAAATTGAAATTTTGCCCAAACCTCCCATTGGTAAAAATCCGGACACGCCATGGCCATTTTATCCTACTATCCTAAAAACATCGAGTTCCCACGAAGAGGGTTGCGAAAGGAAATGGAGTTTAAACACAGTAGCTTTTAAAGGTACAAATGGCAAATTAGAAGAAGTGCTCGTAGAAGAAGTGGAATGGGAAAAAGACACCAACGGACGTTTCAGCATGAAACCTACTGGCAAAACTGAAACCATCAAAGCCGACTTGGTATTTTTAGCTTTAGGCTTTGTGCATCCTGTACACGAAGGCTTGCTTACCGAGTTAGGCGTTGCGTTTGACGCACGCGGAAATGTAGCTATCAACAAAGAAAGTAAAAGTTCGGTAGCCAAAGTTTTTGCTGCTGGCGATGCTGCCATTGGTGCCAGTTTAGTAGTTCGTGCCATTGCATTAGGTCGAAAAGTTGCCGAAGACATTCATAAAACCCTTTAAAATTTAATAGTTTGATGGTTGAATCGTTTGATAATTTAATTTTTTCAGAAGTTCAAACTCATCAAACCTTTTTAAATGCTTTAAACTCTTCAAAAACAAAAAAAAAATATGTGTGGAATAGTATGTGCCTTTAATCTCGAGCAGCCTGCTGAAAAACTCAGGCCTCAAATTTTAAAAATGTCGAAAAAAATTCGTCATCGTGGACCAGATTGGTCGGGAATATATGCTAGTGAGAAAGCCATTATGGCTCACGAGCGTCTGTCAATTGTAGATCCTGAATCGGGGAAACAACCTTTGTACAGTAAAGATGGTAAATTAGTATTGGCAGTGAATGGGGAAATTTACAATCACCAAGAAATCAGGAAACAATTTGAAGGAAAATATGAGTTTTTAACCAAGTCAGATTGTGAAGTTATATTAGCTTTATATCGTGAGAAAGGTCCCAATTTTTTGGAAGACCTCAATGGCATTTTTGCATTTGCATTGTACGACATCGAAAATGATATTTTCTTGATTGGACGCGACCATATTGGCATCATTCCCCTCTATCAGGGTTGGGATAAATCGGGCACTTATTACGTAGGCTCCGAGCTGAAAGCGCTGGAAGGTCATTGCTCAAGAATTGAAGAATTTTTACCCGGACAATACTTTTTCAGCCCAGATGGTAAACCTACACAATGGTATGCACGCGATTGGATGGATTATGATGCTGTAAAAAACAACACATCGAGTATCGATGTGTTGCGTGAGGCTCTCGAAGCTGCTGTTGAACGCCAACTGATGGCTGATGTTCCTTATGGCGTATTACTTTCGGGTGGTTTAGATTCTTCGATTATCTCGGCAGTAGCTAAGAAATTCGCATCCAAACGCATCGAAACAGGAAATACGCAAGAAGCATGGTGGCCTCAGCTTCATTCTTTTGCAGTAGGTCTTATAGGCTCACCCGATTTGGCTGCAGCTCGCTTAGTTGCCGACCACATTGGCACCATTCATCACGAGATAAACTTTACCGTGCAAGAAGGCCTCGATGCCATTCGCGATGTCATTTATCATGTTGAAACTTATGATGTTACAACCATTCGTGCCAGCACTCCCATGTACTTGCTATCGCGCGTTATCAAATCGATGGGCGTTAAAATGGTACTTTCGGGAGAAGGAGCCGACGAAATTTTTGGAGGTTACCTCTATTTTCACAAAGCACCTAATGCAGAAGAGTTTCACAAAGAAACAGTACGCAAATTGGAGAAATTACACATGTACGACTGCTTACGAGCCAACAAATCTCTTGCTGCATGGGGAGTTGAGGGTCGTGTTCCATTTCTTGACAAGGAGTTTATGGATATAGCTATGCGCTTAAACCCAACCGACAAAATGGCTGGAAACGGTAAAATGGAAAAATGGATTTTACGGCAAGCATTTGAATCATATCTACCACATAGCGTGGCATGGCGCCAAAAAGAACAATTTTCCGATGGGGTAGGTTACAATTGGATTGACACACTGAAAGAACTGACCAGTAGCCGCGTAACTGATGAGCAAATGGCAAAAGTGAACGACCGTTTTCCAATAAATCCTCCTATGAACAAAGAGGAATATTACTACAGAACAATTTTTGAAGAGCACTTTCCATCGGATGCAGCTGCCACATGTGTACCCTCAGTACCTTCGGTTGCATGTAGCACCCCGATAGCATTAGCATGGGATGCTGCTTTCCAAAACTTAAATGACCCCTCGGGACGAGCCGTGAGCAGCGTTCACGAAGATGGATACACGAAGTAGAACCCTTTTTTCACACAAAATAAAAGCCACAATAATATTTTTTGTGGCTTTTTTATTGATTATCTGTTTTGAAAAACAATAACTTCACCCTGCCCATCGAAGGCAATTGTGAACTGATCAGCCAATGCTTCGTTAAGTGTACCCATCCACCACGAGCGTAACTCAAGGTCATGCAAAGGATATTTTAAATTTGTAGAACGTAGTTTTAATGAAGGTTGTAAAGAAAAAATAGAAACCTGCTGTCCTATAAAAGCCTTAAACGTGTTTGTTTTTAAAATGGGAGTAAAAACACCGTAGTCAGTTACAATTCTCACTTCAAGCCACTGAGCATACTCCGAAAGCAAAGCGATATTTCCAATAGTATGATCTTCGCGCTTCCCAGTGGCTGCCAAGATATCAACGGAATTGAAGCCATTCGCAACACACCAGCGAATTGATTTGGTGAGATCGTTGGTTTCCTGATCCGGATTGTGAATCATTATCGAGCCATAGCGCAGTTTCTGATTTTCAGAAATTGAATCCAAATCGCCAATAATTAAATTGGGTAAGAAATTATTTTTCTCCAAATTAGAGATAGCACCATCGCAGCAAATCAGATAGGCTGCTTGCTGTAACAATTCTAATGCTTCTGTGGAAGAAGGAAATTCTCCATTAGCTACGACAACTGCTTTTTTCATAAAATATTAAGTGAAACAATTAAATGCAAAAAACCACAATCTTGAGATTGTGGTTTATGTTTGGTTGCATAACAATATTAAGCGAACTTATTTTTTAGCTTCGCCACGTTTAGCGTAACGAGTCATAAATTTATCAACGCGACCAGCAGTATCTACTAACTTGGATTTACCTGTGTAGAAAGGGTGCGAAGAACTGGAAATTTCTAACTTAACAATTGGGTAAGTAACACCATCAACATCAATGGTTTCTCTTGTGTTTACGGTTGAACGAGAGAAAAATATGTCGCCATTGGACATATCTTTAAATACTACGGTGCGATAGTTGTCTGGGTGAATTCCGCTTTTCATATATTTTAATTATTTAATATTTCGTGTTTTAGGCAGTTTATTTCGTTCTATTTTAATTAACTATCCTATTATTATTTTGGGCTTGCAAAAGTACGAATTTTTACTCAAATAATCAAATATTTTTTTTCAAATAATTAATTATTTCAGATATATCTACATTTTCAACAAAAAAAAATCAGATAAAAATCTAAATATCAGAAATTTAAAAAGAATACAGCTATCATCATCTAACTAAAAACCGACTAAAAAAAAACTCTTTAACTGCCCAAATAAAGAAAAACCATACCTATAACCAAGCCAATGAGATCAATCACTTTTAGTTTCAGATTTTTATCTTTCATGACCAAAGCGCCATACAAAAATGGCACAATAACGCCCGAGCGACGAACGGTACCAATAATCGAAATCATTGAATCAGGAAGAGATAACGCATAAAAATACGTAAAATCAGCCATCATCAAAAATAACGAAATAAAACCAATAGACCATCTGAATTGAAAATGAGTAGTTGTTTTACGAGTTGGAAACCACAAAAGCAAGGTAATCGCACCCATAATAATTGCCTGGTAAAATGTATAAAACACAAGCACCGACATAGGATGGATATGTTTCAAAAGAAATTTATCGTACAAACCACTCAATGCTCCAGTGAAAGTAGCTAATATAATAAACCAAATCCATTTGTTATTTCGTATAGAAAAACCATCTTTTTTTCCAGCTACAGACAAGAGTAAAAAAGAGAACAGGGTGATACCAACACCAATGCTCTGATAAAAAGAAAGTTTTTCGTTAAAAATAAGAAGCCCGCCAACAACGACCCAAACAGGCTGTGTGGCTTTGATAGGCGAGGCTATGGTGATAGGCAAATGCTTGATTGCAAAATAGGCAAAAAGCCATGAAGTGAGCACAATAAGCGCTTTCAGAATTAATAATAAGTGCGTACGAAAATCAATTCCCGGCACATAAAAGACGCTAGTACTAAAAGAAGGAACGCTAAGCGAAAGCAAATAAAAAGGTAGTAAATACGCACTTGAAATAACTATTGAAGAAAATAAAACAGGAATAACGGCATTGCCTTGCAACGAGGTTTTTTTGAACACATCATAAAATCCGAGAAAAAGAGCCGAAACGAATCCCAAAAATAACCACATATTCAAAGTTGTGTTATGAAAAAATACAGAATAACCCGAAAGCGCGACTTAGGCAAAAATATCCGTAGCATATTGAATATCGAAAAGATACAAGCCTTGTGCAGGAACAGAAACGCCCGCTTTGCATCGGTTGCGTGCTTCGATGATACGGCAAAAATCCTCCACTGACAGTTTCCCTCGTCCAACATCCAAAAGCGTTCCCACAATGGCGCGCACCATATTACGCAAAAAACGATCAGCCTCAATAGTAAAGACCCACTCCTCATTGCGTTTAGCCCAAAAAGCTCGTTTAACGACACAGTTATTGGTTTTGGCATCTGTGTGCAACTTGCTGAAACTACTGAAATCAGAGTAATTCAACAACATAGCAGCAGCAGCATTCATGCTATCAAAATCTATCGACTCAGTGAATCGCGCCGCAAAATGCCTTAGAAAAACATTTTTTTTACTAACAATATGATATTCGTAGGTACGCGAAATAGCATCAAAACGAGCATGAACAGTAGGTTTTACTTCCAAAATTTTATCAATAGCAATATCGTAAGGCAGCAAACTATTGAGCTTGGCTGCAAAATGAGCCAAATCGGGAATCGGGACATCAGTATTGAAGTGAGCCACCATGCAGCGCGCATGAACGCCAGCATCTGTACGCCCCGCCCCTACAAGGTCGATGGGCATGCGCAATAAAGTAGCCAATGCCTCACAAAGCACTTGCTGCACCGATATGCCATTGGGTTGAAATTGCCACCCATGATAAGCAGTACCGATATAGGATAGATATATGAAATAACGTTTATTCAAAGGAAAAGACTATTCAGCAGACTGGAATTGTTGCAAAAAACGCACATCATTCTCCGAGAACATGCGTAAATCTTTTACTTGATATTTCAGGTTTGTAATCCGTTCCACACCCATACCAAAAGCGTAACCGGTATAAACTTTACTATCTATACCACAGTTTTCGAGCACATTAGGGTCAACCATGCCACATCCAAGTATTTCGACCCAGCCGGTATGTTTACAAAACGGACAGCCTTTACCACCGCAGATATTACAGGAAATATCCATTTCGGCACTTGGTTCGGTAAATGGAAAATAAGACGGACGAAGACGGATTTGAGTGTGCTCGCCAAACATTTCTTTCGCAAAATACATCAGCGCTTGCTTGAGGTCGGCAAATGAAACATTTTTGTCGATATATAAACCCTCCACTTGATGAAAGAAACAGTGCGCACGATAAGAAATGGCTTCGTTGCGATAAACTCGTCCAGGGAAAAGCATCCGAATAGGTGGTTTCTGATGCGTCATCACATGCGACTGCACCGAAGAAGTATGAGTTCGCAACAATACATCGGGGTTTTGCTCAATAAAAAAAGTATCCTGCATATCGCGTGCCGGATGTTCGGGTGGAAAGTTCAAAGCACCAAACACATGCCAATCATCTTCTATTTCGGGACCTTCGGCAATTGTAAACCCAATACGGGCAAAAATATCAATGATACGATTTTTGGTAAGCGAAAGCGGATGGCGGGTACCTAACTTAATTGGCTCCGCAGTGCGTGTTAAGTCAGACTTTACAGCATCAACTTGTTGCGAAGCAAAACTTTCTTTCAGGTCGTTAATTCTTTGCTGCGTAGCGTTTTTCAATTCGTTGAGCAATTGACCGACTTCCCGTTTTTCTTCGTTAGCTACATTTTTGAAATCGTTAAAAAGCTCTGTTATAATGCCTTTTTTGCTTAAATACTGAATTCGGAACAATTCGAGTTCCTCGTTGTTCTTAGCAACCACTTGCTGTACTTCGGTCAGGATTTGTTTTATTTTTTGCTTCATCACTTCAAATATTTATCTTCAGGCTGTCTAAACAAAGGACAGTCATTTTGTGTTTATTTTAAAAATATCAATTAGCACACAAAAGTAGTCAAATTTCAGCAAAAAAACTTACAATAACCCTAAAAAAAGATAGCTTTACCACAGCAATAAAAAATAAATACGTATATTTGTCGTCCTAAAAAAAGTATCCTGTTATATAAACCATGAGTGCCATCGAAATTTTACAATTCATAACTGCGTTGAGTAACAACAACAACCGAGAATGGTTTTTGGAGCACAAAAGCGAATTTGAAGCCGCCAAAAAAGCATTCGATAACCTGAGTAGCACATTAATACTTGAAATTTCTAAATTCGATCCGGAAATAAAAAATGTGAACGCTGCCGACTGCATTTTTCGCATCTACCGTGACATTCGTTTTTCGCACGACAAGACACCTTACAAATCACATTTTGCAGTGTTTATAGCTACTGATGGTGGGCGAAAAAGCCAACGAGCAGGCTATTACTTACACGTAGATCCTGCTGGTTGTTTTATAGCTTCCGGAGCATGGTGCCCGGAGCCAAACCTTCTCAAAGCACTTCGAAAAAGCGTTTACGAAAACATTGACGAATTTAACGAAATAAGAAACGAAAAAACATTTACGAATTACTTTACTAACTTTTACCAACAAGATAAAATCAAAAAAATCCCTGCTGGTTTTCCAAAAGATTTTGAAGAAGCCGAATTGCTAAAGCTAAAGCACTATATGGTAGAATATAAATTAAATGATGAAATGCTTTGCAGCAAAAATTTTGTACAAGAAATAGCTAACATTTACAAAGCAAGCTATCCACTCAATCGATTTTTAAACTATACGATAGATGAGTGTCTTAAAATTTGAAAAATGAAAATTCACATATAAAAACAATAAAATAAACATTAGTTACCATGATTTTAGATAAACTATCCAATTCTGGTTTGTACGAAAATGTACATCCTGGTTTCGCTAAAGCATTTAACTTTTTACAAACCAACGATTTACAGAATCTTGCTTTAGGCAAAATTGAATTAAGCGGAAAAGACATCGTTGTAAACATAGTGGAAATGGAAGGAAAAACAACAGCCCAAGCCAAAATGGAAACACATGCTAACTTTATCGACATTCAAATTCCGATTAGTGGCACCGAAGTGATGGGATGGAAACCAACAGCCGATTTGCAAGAGGTAACGCATGCCTACGATGCAGAAAAAGATGTAGCTTTATACGCCGATAAAGCTTCAAACTTAATAGAAGTCCATCCGCTGGAATTTGCAATTTTCTTTCCGCAGGATGGCCATCAACCGGGCATTGTAAGCGGCATACATAAAAAAATAATTGTTAAAATTCGTGTTTAATTAAGACTATCAACAATTCAATTTACACCTAATTTTTGCCATGCAAATTTCTATAAAAGCCCTCAAAAGTTTCATAAAATACAATGTATCGGTAGCAGTAACATTTACAGCCATAACAGGCTATATAGTTTACGCTCAATCTATTAATTTGGAAATACTAACTCTTGTATTGGGTGTATTTTTATTAGCCGGAGGCTCAAGTTCGTTAAACGAAGTGCAGGAATATAAATACGATGCATTGATGGAACGTACCAAAAATCGCCCCTTACCTACCGGCGAGTTCACCCTCAAACAAGCCATCGTTATATCAAGCTTTTTCATCCTGTCAGGAACCTTAGTTTTATATGTGCAATTCGGTATAATCCCTGCCCTACTCGGACTATTCAATATATTTTGGTACAACGGATTATACACGCCCTACAAGCGAATATCTGCTTTTGCAGTAGTGCCGGGATCATTGGTTGGTGCCGTACCTGCATTTATTGGTTGGACTGCTGCTGGTGGTTATGTTTTCGATGCCACTATTGTGTTTATCGGACTTTTCTTGTTTATATGGCAAGTACCTCATTTTTGGCTACTTATGTTTAAGTATGGCACTCAATATGAGGGAGCTGGATTTCCAACTATCAATCATGTTTTCAGTAAATTTGGCTTAAAAAAAGTAATCTTTGTTTGGGTATTGTGCACATCGTTTATCGCGCTCATAATTCCATTGTTTTTAAGCCAATTAAGTTTTTGGTTTTTTCTCATGGTATTTACGCTGAACTTAATTTTCATAGGACTGTTTGCAAAATTAGCTTTCAACACGACCGAAGAAATTAATTTCAGAAAGTCATTCATTGGCATTAATATCTATATGATGTTTTTCATGTTAATGCTTATTGGCTTTCATTTATTTTAGAAACATAAGCTTAGAATGAGTAATTTTAAAAATTTATTTATACGTAAAACACTTGCCGAGCTCGATTTTGAAGCCGAAAATCACAATTCGCTCAAACGCCATTTAACCGCCATGAATTTAGTTTTATTAGGCATTGGCTGCGTAATTGGTGCTGGCATCTTTGTGCTTACGGGTACAGCGGCGGCTATTCATGCTGGTCCTGCAGTAGCTATTTCTTTTGCAATATCTGCTTTGGGTTGCATGTTTGCGGGCTTATGCTATGCCGAATTTGCCTCCATGATTCCCATTTCGGGAAGTGCCTACACCTACGGATATGCTACTATGGGTGAATTTCTGGCCTGGATTATTGGTTGGGATTTGATATTAGAATACCTGTTCGGAGCAGCAACGGTTGCTGTGGGCTGGAGTGGCTATGTGGTAAGTTTGTTGCAGTATTTGAATATTAATTTGCCTGCATCTTTGAGTCAAAGTCCGTTTATTTTCGACCAAAACGGCTGGCATGCATCTGGAGCAATTATTAATTTTCCGGCTATGTTTATCATTGGTTTAATGACCACCTTGTTGGTAATTGGCATCAAGGAATCAGCCAAATTTAACAACCTGATTGTATTAATTAAAGTAGCAGTGATATTACTTTTCATAGGTTTTGGAATTTCACACATCGACACAAGCAATTGGATACCGTTCATTCCTGAAAACACGGGCACTTTCGGACATTTCGGCTGGTCGGGCATTTTAGCGGGTGCTGGAGTTGTGTTTTTTGCTTACATAGGTTTCGATGCCGTTTCCACAGCATCGCAAGAGGCAATCAATCCAAAGCGCGACATGCCCGTTGGCATTTTGGTGTCGTTGGCTATATGCACGCTGCTTTATATTGCTGTAAGCTTAACACTTACTGGCATTGTAAATTACAAAGAGTTGAATGTGGCTGCACCCATTGCCTTAGCAATTGACAAGTTTGGTTCGAACATGATGTGGCTTAGTCCCATCGTTAAAATAGGTGCTATTGCTGGATTAAGCTCTGTTGTATTAGTTTTGCTAATGGGACAATCGCGCATTCTCTTTATCATGTCGCACGATGGACTACTTTGGAAAAGTTTTTCTAAGGTACACAAAAAATATAAAACGCCACACATTGCCACTTTGCTAACCGGTTTATTAGCAGCATTTTTTGCAGGTTTCTTTCCTATCGGATTGCTTGGTGAGTTGGTTTCAATTGGCACTTTATTAGCTTTTGTAATTGTGAGTATAGGCATTATCATCCTCCGTAAATCGGAACCAAATGCAGCACGCTCTTTTCGCACACCTTGGGTGCCTCTTGTGCCCATTTTAGGTGCAGTCATTTGTTTTGTACAGATGGCTTCATTGCCATTGGATACTTGGATGCGACTCATAATTTGGATGATTATTGGATTCGTAATTTATTTCGGTTATGGCATAAAACACAGCAAGGCTCGCCTCAAAAGAATAAGCAGTGAAAGTAAAAAACAATACTATAAATAATGGTAATCACTGTAATCAAAAAAAAAAATTTGTAGAAACTTCATTTTGAAAAAATAAAAAAACATAAACAAGTATGACAACATTATTCAGTTCTTTACCCTATAAGGTAGCTGATATTTCGCAAGCCGATTTTGGACGAAAAGAAATAATATTAGCCGAAAAAGAAATGCCTGGCTTGATGGCATTGCGCGCTAAATATGGTAAAGAAAAACCACTCAAAGGCGCCCGCATAATGGGTTCACTGCACATGACTATACAAACCGCTGTGCTTATCGAAACCCTTGTTGAATTGGGCGCCGAGGTACGTTGGTGCAGTTGCAATATTTATTCCACCCAAGACCATGCTGCCGCAGCCATTGCTGCATCGGGAATACCCGTATTTGCATGGAAAGGCGAAACCTTGGAAGATTATTGGTGGTGCACACTGCAAGCATTAACCTTTGAAGGACACAAAGGACCTAACCTTATTGTGGATGATGGTGGCGATGCCACGATGATGATACACGTAGGAGTAGCTGCTGAAAAAAATGCTACCAGTTTAGATAAAATAGTTGAAGGCGAAGATGAAAAACTTCTGTATGCTATTTTAAAAGATGTACTGCATGAAGATAAGGGCATTTGGAGCCGCATGATTCCAACAATTCAGGGTGTTTCGGAAGAAACAACAACTGGCGTTCACCGCTTGTATCAAATGTTGGACGAAGGCTCTTTGCTATTTCCAGCATTCAATGTAAACGACTCTGTAACGAAATCGAAATTCGACAACTTGTATGGCTGCCGTGAATCACTTGCCGATGGCATTAAGCGTGCTACCGACGTTATGTTAGCAGGCAAAGTAGTGGTTGTATGTGGCTATGGCGATGTAGGCAAGGGCTGTGCAAAATCTATGTTGGCTTACGGCGTCCGAGTTATCGTAACCGAAATTGACCCAATTTGCGCACTTCAAGCTTCCATGGAAGGTTTCCGCGTAACAACCATCGAAGAGACGCTCAACGAAGGAAATATTTACGTTACTACCACCGGCAACAAAGATATTATACGCATTGAGCACATCGAAAAAATGAAAGATGGAGCTATCATTTGCAACATTGGACATTTTGACAACGAAATTCAGGTTGATAAATTAAAAAAATTCCCCGGTATTGAATTGATCAATATAAAGCCACAAGTTGATAAATATATTTTCCCTGATGGACATAGCGTATTGTTACTTGCCGATGGGCGATTGGTAAATCTGGGTTGTGCCACTGGTCATCCATCATTTGTAATGAGCAATTCATTTACAAACCAAACTTTGGCTCAAATTGAACTTTTCACAAAAAAATATAATGTCAATGTATATCGTTTGCCAAAACATTTAGACGAAGAGGTTGCTCGCCTTCACTTGAAACAATTAGGAGTTAAACTAACCACATTGACACCCGAACAAGCTGCTTACATTGGCGTAAGCGAGCAGGGACCCTACAAGCCAGAACATTACAGATACTAATAAGGCAATAGATAAACGAAAACAAATGAATGAATTTCCGAGCTGTCCAACATGTAATATGGACAATACTTATTTTGATGGAACCATGACAGTGTGCCCCGATTGTGGACATGAATGGGATGCCCGTACCAACACTGAAAATACAGACACAACTGCAAAAGATAGCAATGGTGCCGAACTGAAAGATGGTGATGCCGTAACGGTTATTAAAGACCTAAAAGTAAAAGGGTCATCAATGGTGATAAAACGTGGCACAAAAGTCAAAAGCATTCGACTCACAGAGATTGTGGATGAAGTTGATTGCAAAATAGATGGTAGTAGTATCGTATTAAAAACTTGTTTTTTAAAAAAATAAATCAACTTTATTAATTTTTGAATATGGGAAAAATATTGATTATTGGAGCTGGGGGTGTAGGAACTGTTGTTGTACATAAAGTTGCACAAAACTCAGATGTTTTTGGCGAAATTATGCTTGCAAGCCGAACAAAAGCAAAATGCGATGTGATTGCAGCTGATGTAAAATCGCGCTATGGAGTTACTGTACTTACCGCACAAGTGGATGCTGATGTGGTTTCGGAATTGGTAACACTGTTGCAAAGTTACAAACCCGAATTGGTACTCAATGTGGCTTTACCCTATCAGGATTTAACCATCATGGATGCCTGCCTCGAAGCTGGTGTAAATTACATGGATACTGCAAATTATGAGCCAAAAGACGAGGCTCACTTTGAATATAGCTGGCAATGGGCATACAAAGAAAAATTTGAAAAAGCAGGATTAACAGCTATTCTCGGTTGTGGTTTCGACCCTGGCGTTACAAGTATTTTCACTGCTTTTGCAGCCAAACACCATTTCGATGAAATTCAGTATCTGGATATTGTAGATTGTAACGCCGGCGATCACGGGAAAGCTTTTGCGACAAATTTTAACCCCGAAATAAACATTCGTGAAGTGTCTCAACGGGGCAAATATTACGACAATGGGACTTGGGTAGAAACCGAACCACATGAAATTCACCAAGCATTGAATTACCCAAAAATTGGACCCAAAGAATCGTATGTGATTTATCATGAAGAGTTAGAATCACTGGTAAAAAACTTTCCAACAATTAAACGTGCCCGTTTCTGGATGACTTTTGGACAAGAATATCTAACACATTTACGTGTAATTCAGAATATTGGCATGGCGCGCATCGACGAAGTGGACTATAACGGAGTAAAAATTGTACCCATACAATTTTTAAAAGCCGTGCTCCCAAACCCAGGTGATTTAGGCGAAAACTATACAGGTTGGACATCGATTGGATGCCGGATAAAAGGCTTTAAAAATGGCGTTGAGAAAACATATTATGTGTACAACAATTGTAGCCACGAAGCAGCGTACAAGGAGACTGGCATGCAAGGCGTTAGCTATACCACTGGCGTACCTGCCATGATTGGTGCTATGATGTTTATGAAAGGTTTGTGGCGAAAAGCTGGCGTTTATAACGTAGAAGAATTCAATCCTGACCCATTTATGGAACAACTAAATTTACAAGGACTTCCATGGCACGAATTGCATGATATCGACTTAGAGCTTTAAGGCTTTAAATTAAATAATTTTTCGACTCACATGCTCTAAAATGGCTAAAAAAATACCTTACGGTATTAGCGATTACGCAGAAATTGCAAAACATAACTTTAACTTTGTTGAGAAAACACGTTTTATCGAAAGAGTTTAGATTACCCTCGTTTTGCCGAATACGAAATGAACAAAGGCTTTGCCGACCTATGGCTAAAGCCTTACTTTATAGTTCACAAAGAGCTTCCTCACAGCTATTTAGTTGAATTCAAATACGTGAAACGCGAGCAGGAAGCGGAAATCAAAAATCCTAATTCCACATTAACCCAATCAATCTACGCCGAAGCCACCGCACAACTCCAGCGCTATGCTACCGACCCGCGCATTCTTATTGGCAAAGTTGAAACTACGCTACATTTGCTGCGTGTGATTTACTGCGGTTGGGAAATAGTTAGCTGCGAAGAGCTTGGTTGAAGATTTGAAAATTTGGGCTGATGTAATAGCTCTATTACGAATCAGATTGAACTCTTTTTTTTGTATATTCATACAAATGCAAGTAATCCTATCGTTTTTGAAATTGGCCATAAAGTTAAAAAAACACAATATTATTTCAAGAAATGAACATTAAAAACGTACCACAGAATACTAAATATCAACATTTTAATAAATAATTGCAATGTGGATATTGCAATAATAGGTATTTTAACATAGCGTAATAATCCTATTTGTTATAGCCGAATATTGAAAAAAAAGTGTTTCCTTTGCACCGCTTTTTGAGCTAAAAATTCAAAACACTATGAGCAACGCAACGCTTTTTCTAACGGTATTTCTTACCGGACTTTTATTAGTAGTAGCAGGCTTAGGCATGGCTATCTTACTATCTCCCAAATCATTCAACACCCAAAAAGGCGAACCCTACGAATGTGGTATTCCTACCCACGGCACCTCGTGGATGCAATTCAAAGCAGGCTATTATTTGTATGCTATCCTGTATTTAATGTTTGATGTAGAAGCAATATTTTTGTTTCCATGGGCAACAATTGTACGCGAATTAGGGGTACAAGGATTAACAAGTATCGTATTCTTTTTAGTTATTCTGGGCTTAGGTTTAGCTTATGCATGGAGGAAAGGGGTTCTACAATGGAAGTAAAAGATATCAATATTAAAGGGATTCCCACTGAGGAATTTAATGAAAATGAATACCTTGAAAAATATATCGAGGAGCTCAAAGCCAACGGTGTAAACGTTGTGTTGAGCAATTTAGATGATATGATAAATTGGGGTCGTTCAAATTCTATTTGGCCGCTTATTTTCGCAACAAGTTGCTGCGGAATAGAATTTATGTCGTCAGCAGCAGCCCATCACGACATTTCGCGCTTTGGTATGGAGGTTACGCGTAACAGTCCTCGTCAAGCCGATTTAATGTTGGTAGCTGGAACAATTGTACACAAAATGGCTCCGCTTATTAAGCGAGTTTACGACCAAATGGCTGAGCCCAAATACGTTTTAGCCATGGGTGGTTGTGCTATTTCGGGTGGTCCGTTCATCAATTCATATCCTGTGGTGAATGGCGTAGATTTGATAATACCCGTAGATGTATATGTTCCGGGCTGCCCACCACGCCCAGAGTCTTTATTTTATGGCTTAATGCAATTGCAACGCAAAATAAAAGTTGAACAATTTTTAGGTCACCAACAGCGATAAAAGCCCCATCCCAAGCGGGAAATACTTGAAAGAAAAAATGGAAAAACTTACCAATCTCATTGAGAAAAAATTCCCAAACGCCTTGCATGTAGAGTCGCCGAAGCTCACATTTTCAATTGATTACAAAGAATTACATGCTTTCATATCGTTTTTACACAGTTATTCGGAGCATCCCTATGATTATTTAGTTTACTTAATTGGCAACGATGAAGGCGAAATACTCAGTGTTAGCTATTTGCTTTCGTGCTCTACAAATCCTTCACTCGAAATTGTTGTAAAAACAGGCACTTCCGATCGTGAAAATCCCTTGCTTTATTCCATCACCGATTTGTACGAAACAGCCCATCTGAATGAGCGTGAAACCTATGCCATGTTTGGCATACGTTTTATCAATAACCCTGACATGCGCCGTTTTTTGCTGAACGACGACTGGGTAGGTTTTCCTCTGCGCAAAGATTACAATATGGATCCAGCAATAAATCCGGTATCTATTATTAGTAAGGACATGGTGGATACGGCGCCCCGCATAATGGAAACGCCCGAAGGACTGAAAGAAGAAATTATAAATATATTTGAAGCAGACGATTACATTATCAATATTGGTCCGCAACATCCATCTACCCACGGCGTAATGCATTTTCGAACAGCTTTGGATGGTGAAATTGTAAAAAAAATTGATGTTCATAGTGGTTATATTCATCGCGGTATCGAGAAATTGAGCGAAAATCTCACTTACCCACAAATACTGCATTTTACCGATCGCTTGGACTATTTATCAGCCAACATTAACCGCCATGGTTTGTGTATGTGTGTTGAAAAAGCTGCAGATATTGAAGTTCCTCAACGAGCTCAGTACATCCGTACCATCATGGACGAATTGACACGTATGAGTTCGCACTTATTAGCATGGTCGGCACAAACAAACGATTTGGGAGCTACCACAGCCTTCATTTATGGTATGCGTGAACGCGAAATAATCTTAGACATTTTTGATAAAACATGCGGAGGACGCTTAATCATGAACCAAAATGTGATTGGGGGCGTCATGTTCGATATTTACGCTGACTTCCAGAAAGATGTGAAAGCATTTATCATTTACATGCGTGATAAATTAAAAGAATACGACCGCTTTTTTTCGCACAATGTGATAGCATTAGGACGCATGGTAAAAATCGGGATACTCTCCAAACCGGATGCAATTAGCTACGCCGTAACCGGCCCAGCCGGCAGAGCTTCTGGTTGGTCGTGCGATGTGCGCAAACACCAACCTTATGCACTGTACGACAAAGTTGAATTCACCGAAGTAACCCGTAGCGAGGGAGACTCGTATGCCCGTTATTTGAATCGATTGGACGAAATAGAACAATCTCTGCATATCATTGAACAACTGATAGATAACATCCCCGAAGGTGATTATTGTGCCAAGACAAAGGCGATTATCAAATTACCAGTTGGTGAATACTATCAAAATGTGGAGGCAGGCAAAGGCTTATTTGGCGTATATATTGAAAGTCGTGGCGAAAAAACACCTTGGCGACTCAAACTTCGTTCACCATCCTTGTCATTAGTCTCGGTCATGCCGTTAATTTGCAAAAATGAAAAAATTTCGGACTTTATAGGCATTGGTGGTTCGATGGATTATGTAATACCCGATATAGATAGGTAAAATCATTTACAGAATTATCAGTCACAATTTACGATGTCAAATTCTGATTTAATCAGGAATAAATACTTATATGCTTCAAAATTATTCACAGCCTTTAGAATTTACGAATCTGACCACTTGGATTGATTCAACATTAGGTGCCAATTTACCTTCATTTTGGTCAATAGCTATCGAGATGGTGTTGGTAGCTGTTGCTCTGTTAGCAGTTTATTCGCTCACTGCTATGATTTTGATTTATGTGGAGCGAAAAATTACCGCTTTTTTTCAGGCACGTATCGGACCTAACAGGGTAGGTAAATACGGCATTTTTCAAACGGTTGCCGATGTAATTAAAATTTTACTCAAAGAAATTATTCACGTTAATAAAGTTGATAAATTTCTTTTTTATGCTGCGCCATTCTTTATGATTGTGGCATCGATGCTGACATTCGGGGCTATTCCTTTTGCACAAGGTCTGCATGCCGTCGATTTTAATATCGGAGTATTTTATGTCACAGCAGTTTCATCCTTAGGCATTATTGGGGTGCTGCTTGCCGGATGGTCCAGCAACAACAAATACTCTATGATTGGAGCTATGCGAAGTGGTGCACAGTTTGTGAGTTACGAACTTTCGGCTGGCTTTGCATTAATGACTATGGTAGTGCTGACGGGAACCATGCAATTAAGCGAAATGATTGAAAGTCAGCGCTTTTGTTGGAACATCTTTAATGGGCATATCTCGGCTATTGTGGCATTTATCATCTATTTAATTTCGGGACATGCCGAAACAAACCGCGGACCTTTTGATTTACCAGAAGCCGAATCGGAGCTTACTGCCGGCTACCACACCGAATATTCCGGTTTGCAATTTGGATTTTTTTACTTAGCAGAGTATTTAAACATGTTCATTATTGCCTCCATTGCTGCAACCGTATTTTTGGGTGGTTGGATGCCCTTACAAGTGCGTGGCTGGGATGCTTTTAATCAGATAATGTGGTATTTACCAAGCTATATGTGGTTTACCATAAAAGTGTTTTTATTGATATTTTTCAGCCTTTGGGTACGCTGGTCATTCCCTCGTTTACGCATCGACCAATTGTTGAACTTAGAATGGAAATACTTGTTGCCTATCAACTTAGTAAATATTTTAGTGATGGTACTGCTTGTATTGGCTGGTTGGACGTTAAATGATATATTTTAAGAAAACAACATGAGAACATTTCCCGAATATATTTCAGACCTATTTGGTGGTATAAAATCCTTGCTTACAGGGCTTTCAGTAACCTGGAAAGAATTATGGACAAAGAAAGTAACCCAGCAATATCCCGAAAACAGATCCACACTCGTAATTTCAGACCGCTTTCGAGCCGAGTTGGTTATGCCACACGATGAAAATAACGAACATGCTTGCACGGCTTGTGGCATTTGTCAGATGAACTGTCCGAATGGTACTATTCAGGTAATACCAAAAATGGTAGAAACCGAAGATGGTAAAAAGAAAAAATTATTAGACCGCTATGTCTATGACTTGGGGATGTGTACGTTCTGTAATTTATGCGTGCTCACTTGTCCTTCCGATGCTATCAAATTCACCAATCAATTTGAGAATGCAACATTCACGCGGGGCAAATTAGTGCAACAATTGAACAAAGAAGGTTCACAATTGCGTGCAAAAAAACCTGCCGCTCCGAAAACACAGATACAAACACCCCCTAAAGAAGCATAAAAAAACACGAATCTATGGCACAACAAATTATTTTTTACATTCTAGCGATAGTCATTTCAGTATTTTCCATTATGGCTGTGTCGTCCAAGCGCTTAATCCGCTCAGCTACTTACCTGCTTTTTGTCCTTTTAGCTACTGCGGGGTTGTATATTTTATTGGGTTATTACTATCTTTTTGCGGTTCAAACAGCCGTTTACGCAGGAGGTATCATGATTCTTTTTATTTTTGCTATACTGCTTACACAAAAACCCGGAGATAAAATCGCCCCTGAGCCAATGCGTCAACGCCTCTTAGCCATCGCACTATCGGTAATAGGATTAGCATTCACGGCACATATTATCATGCACAATATCAACAGAGTATATACTTTGATGGATACCCAAATAACAACAAAACATATCGGAATGACCCTTATGGGAACTGAGAAATTTCAATACCTGCTTCCTTTCGAGCTTATTAGCGTGTTGTTGCTTGCCTGCATTGTGGGTGGTATTATGATTGCGCGAAGACGATAAAGAAATAAAACTTAAAAAGAAAACAACAAATAAAAACAACAACTATGTTTGACGTTTTTTCAAATTTCAGTTCGGGTATTATTCCCATGGAAGCTTACCTTTTGTTAAGTCTTGTCATGTTTTTTGCCGGCATTTATGGATTTATATCGCGCAAAAGTTTATTGATGATTCTGATTTCCATAGAGTTAATATTGAATGCTGCGGATATAAATTTCGTAGTTTTCAATAGGTATTTGTATGCCGGACACATGGAGGGTTTCTTTTTCGCTCTGTTTACGATAGCGGTATCAGCCTGCGAAACGGCAGTAGCAATTGCCATTGTGATAAATATTTATCGAAATCTGCACAATGTGAATGTGGATAGTCTTCACGAATTGCATGAACCCGAATCGGAGCAATAAAAATCCTGCCAAAATATTAATTATTAAATAGAACTTATTTACTTATTAAAGATGCAATATACATTATTAATACTCATTCTGCCACTTCTAAGTTTTGTAATTCTTGGATTGGTCGATTCAAAATGGAAGGCTCAGGTTGCGGGAACACTCGGAACAGCTATTTTAGTCACGGTGACTCTGCTTTCGTATTACACTGCTTGGGAATATTTTTCAACAGCGAATATTACTGGTTCTTATCAACGCATTATTGCTTTTGAAACCGAATGGGTTCGTTTTACCGATTACTTACACATAAATTTAGGCATTTTGTTAGATCCTATTTCGGTAATGATGTTAGTAGTCATTTCAACCGTTTCACTTATGGTTCATATTTATAGTTTGGGCTATATGCATGGCGAAAAAGGCTTTGAACGCTATTATGCATTTTTATCACTCTTCACGTTTTCGATGCTCGGACTGGTAGTAGCAACCAACATCTTTCAAATGTATATTTTTTGGGAGTTGGTTGGTGCTTCGTCATACTTACTTATTGGATTTTATTATACCAAACCCGAAGCAGTGGCTGCATCCAAAAAGGCATTCATCGTAACGCGCTTTGCTGATTTAGGCTTTCTGATAGGGATCTTGGTCCTTTCCTATTATACCAAAACCTTTGATTTTGGTATTCTGACTTCCGGCAATGCCAGTGTTTTTGCAAGCACTACCGGCGTAACGTATATGGGAATATCTGTTATGAGTTGGGCAATGGGTCTTATTTTTGTGGGTGGAGCTGGTAAGTCGGCTATGTTCCCACTGCATATCTGGTTGCCCGATGCCATGGAAGGTCCTACGCCTGTTTCGGCATTGATACATGCTGCAACCATGGTGGTGGCAGGTGTTTATTTAGTAGCACGCTTATTTCCAGTATATTATGTGTATTCTCCCGAAGTACTTCATGGAGTAGCCTATTTAGGTGCTATCACATCGCTTTTTGCTGCCATCATTGCTTGCGTTCAAACCGACATTAAACGAGTACTTGCATTTTCTACCATATCACAAATTGGTTTCATGATGGTTGGTTTGGGCGTATCGGGCATGGGTGGACATCATGGTTTAGGCTACATGGCTTCTATGTTTCATTTAACAACACACGCCATGTTCAAAGCCTTGCTATTCTTAGGTGCCGGGTCTATTATTCATGCCGTTCATAGTAACGAAATGAGCCTTATGGGTGGGCTTCGAAAACACATGCCCATTACACACATTAGCTTTTTAATAGCATGCTTGGCAATTGCTGGCATACCTCCATTTTCGGGTTTTTTCAGTAAAGATGAAATACTCGCAGCTACGTTTGAATTCAGCCCTTATCTGGGTGCTGCTATGAGTTTTATTGCCGGATTAACGGCATTTTATATGTTCCGCCTGTATTATGGCATTTTCTGGGGTGTGGAACACAAACATGCCCACACACCACACGAATCGCCCTTGGCAATGGCATTGCCTTTAATCTTTCTGGCTACGGTTACAGTTTTCGCAGGGTTTATTCCTTTTGGCGAATTTGTAACCAACGATGGAGCTCCTTACGAAATAGAATTGAATATGCTTGTAGCTGGGATAAGTGTAGGAGTGGCACTTGTGTTCATTTTACTCGCGACGATACTCTATCGAAAAGAAAGCAAAATACCAACACAGCTGGCAACTACATTTGCTGGATTACATGCTGCTGCGTCTCATCGGTTCTACATAGACGAAGTGTATTTATTTATTACGAAAAAAATCGTGTTTAATCTCGTTTCTACTCCCATAGCCTGGTTCGACCGCCATGTGATTGATGCCACCATGGATGGTTTTGCCTCTATAACTCAACGCATATCGGTGCTTATCAAAGGTTTGCAAAGTGGTGATGTGCAGAATTATGCCTACATCATTCTGATGGGAGCTTTGGTGATAGCAGGATTAGTGATTTATTTTTAAAAATTACAAAAGTTATGAACTTCTTATCCATTTTTGTTCTAATTCCGTTTTTGATGATGGTTGCATTGCTTTTTGCAAAAAACCGCAATCAAATTAACTTTATAGCAGCTTCGGGATCAATATTGCTCCTCATTTTCACAGGATTAGTTACCTATCTGTTTGTAACAGAGCGAGCTGCAGGCAATGTAGCTGAAATGCTTTTTCGAGCCGATACAGTTTGGTATGCCCCTTTTAACATTCATTATTCAGTAGGTATCGATGGCATTTCCATTGCCATGTTGCTTCTTACTTCGATTATTGTATTTACCGGCGTTTTTGCATCGTGGCGCATCGACCCACTTCCAAAAGAATTTTTCTTGTGGTTTTGCCTTTTATCCATTGGGGTGTATGGTTTTTTTATCTCTATCGACCTTTTCACCATGTTTATGTATTACGAAATTGCACTCATCCCCATGTATTTACTTATTGGCATTTGGGGAACAGGTAAAAAAGAATACGCTGCCATGAAATTAACCTTGATGCTCATGGGTGGCTCTGCCTTATTGATGGTAGGTATTTTGGGAATTTATTATTTCTCAGGTGCTCAGAGTATGAACATTTTAGATATTGCCCAAAAGCACATTCCTTTGTCGGCTCAATATTTTCTTTTTCCACTTACCTTTATGGGTTTTGGCGTTTTGGGTGCTTTATTTCCCTTTCACACTTGGTCGCCCGACGGTCATGCCTCCGCTCCCACAGCTGTTTCCATGCTCCATGCAGGTGTTTTAATGAAACTTGGTGGTTATGGCGCTTTCCGTGTTGCCATGTACCTGATGCCCGAAGCTGCCCACGAAATGGCTTGGATATTTTTAATTTTAACAGGCATCAGCGTTGTTTATGGTGCTTTCTCGGCAGTAGTGCAAACCGATTTAAAATATATCAATGCTTATTCGTCAGTAAGTCACTGTGGTTTAGTACTTTTTGCCATCCTAATGCAAAATGAAACAGCCATGACAGGCGCCATTATGCAAATGCTGTCGCACGGCTTAATGACTGCTCTCTTCTTTGCCTTGATAGGTATGATATATGGCCGCACACACACGCGTTTGATTACTGAAATGGGTGGTTTAATGAAAATACTACCATTTTTAGGAGTTAGTTACGTCATTGCAGGTTTGGCATCATTAGGATTGCCCGGCCTAAGTGGGTTCGTTGCTGAGATGACCATTTTTGTAGGTTCGTTTCAGGAAGTGGATACTTTCCATCGCGCATTAACCATTTCAGCCGCTGCGTCTATCGTTATCACGGCTGTATATATCCTGCGTGTTGTGGGTAAAATACTATATGGCAAAGTGCAAAATCCGCACCACGAAGACTTATCCGACGCCACATGGTGGGAACGCATTTCAGTAGTTACTTTGATTATTGCTATTGTAGCGTTAGGTTCGCTACCTTTGTGGATATCGAACCTGATTCACGAAAGCCTAACGCCCGTTGTAAATAATTTAATGAGATAAAAATAATGAATTACGCAAGCTTTTTACAATTACACGATGAACTATCACTGTTAGCATTGATAGTAATTTTACTCATTTACGATACTTTTGCTAATGAGGCAAAAATGCGCTATTTTCAGCCCATAGCTATTTTGTTATTTTCCATTCACACCTTACTAAACTGTGTTCCTCGCACATCGTTTGAAGTTGCAGGTGGTATGTATCAATACGTTCCAATGCTCACCTATGTGAAAACAATATTGAATGTGGGTACTCTCATTGTGTTCCTGCAAGCACATCATTGGCTGAATGGCGCATCGAGCATTATTCGACGTGGTGAATTTTACTTTCTTACATTAAGCACCCTTCTTGGCATGTATTTTATGATGTCGGCAGGACATTTCTTGCTTTTCTTTATAGGCATCGAAACAGCATCTATACCAATGGCAACTTTGGTCGCTTTTAACAAATCAAATCATAAATCGGCAGAGGCAGGTGCCAAATATATCCTGTCGGCTGTGTTTGCATCCGGAATATCGTTGTTCGGCATGTCGCTCATTTATGGAGCCACGGGGACGCTGTATTTCAACGATTTAGCAACCGCACTCACAGGAGGTCCCCTACAATTATTAGCTATGGTATTTTTTGCAGTTGGTTTGTTATTCAAAATATCGTTAGTGCCTTTTCATTTGTGGACTCCCGATGTTTACGAAGGTGCACCAACCAATATTACGTCGTACTTATCCGTCATCTCCAAAGGCTCAGCGGTATTTGTTCTATTCACTATATTGATAAAAGTTTTTGGAAGCATGGTTCACGAATGGCAAGCAGTGCTCTACGGCATCATCGTTTTGAGTATAACGGTGGGTAATATTTTTGCAATTCGTCAGCAAAATTTAAAACGATTTTTAGCATTTTCATCCATTTCGCAAGCCGGTTACATTCTTTTGGGCGTTATTAGTGGCTCTGCCATGGGCATGTCGTCGTTAGTGTATTATGTATTGGTTTATGGATTTTCAAATCTGGCAGCTTTTGGAGTCATTGCTATCATCGAAAATCATTCTCAGAAACTTAACATCAAAGATTACAATGGCTTGTATCGCACCAATCCAAAATTGAGCGTAGTGATGATGTTTGCGCTATTTTCATTGGCAGGCATTCCGCCTTTTGCTGGATTTTTTAGCAAATTCTTCATTTTTTCGGCAGCCATTCAGCAGGGATTTTATGTATTGGTATTCATTGCGTTGGTAAACACCATCATCTCTTTGTACTATTATTTATTGGTTGTTAAAGCCATGTTTCTTACCAATAGCGACGACGCCATTGCACCTATCCGAAGCGATTTAGCTCTTAAAGTAAGTCTTGTAATTTGTACGGCTGCCATTTTGGTGATTGGGCTATTTAGTTCCATTTATAATCAAATCAATGTATTCGGTTTTGGAATGTAATTGAAAAAGCAGGCATAGTATTTTTTTTCAATTTTAAAACTTATTTTTTAGAAATATCTTTGTAATATTTCTAATAAAAACAATTACTTTTGTAAAAAATAAATATTTACATTTAAAATTGCTATGCTCATGTCAAACAACTCAGAATTCAAGGTTTTCTCAGGGACAAACAGTAGGTATGTAGCCGAAAAGATTGCTAAAAGCTTGGGTAGTACACTTGGAAAAATGAAAATTGAACATTTTTCCGATGGTGAGTTTTCTGCTTCATTCGAAGAGTCAATTCGTGGCCAGTATATTTATCTTATCCAATCCACATTTCCCAATTCTGACAATTTGATGGAATTGCTACTCATGATTGATGCAGCCAAAAGAGCTTCCGCATACAAAATTATTGCTGTAATACCGTATTATGGCTGGGCACGTCAGGATAGAAAAGACAAACCTCGTGTATCCATCGGTGCCAAGTTAATTGCCGATATGCTTAGTGTGGCAGGTGTAGATAGAGTAATTACGATGGATTTGCATGCCGACCAAATTCAAGGATTTTTCGACATTCCGGTAGATCACTTGTATGGCTCTACTGTTTTTGTACCCTACATCAAATCACTCAATTTGGAGGAGTTGGTTATTGCATCGCCCGATGTAGGCGGAACCAAACGTGCCGGTTCTTATGCCAAATACTTGCACGCCCCCATGGTACTCGGATATAAAACACGCGAAAAAGCAAATGTTGTTGGCGAAATGCGTATTATTGGTGATGTAACCAATAAAAATGTAATCATTGTGGACGATATGTCCGATACGGCTGGCACCATTTGCAAAGCAGCAAACCTCATTATGGAAAATGGAGCAGCAAGCGTACGTGCGGTTGTAAGTCACGGTGTGATGTCGGGCAATGCCATTGATAATGTAATGAATTCAGCATTAACCGAAATTGCTTTTACTGATTCTATTCCTTTCGACTGTTCGCGCTGCTCCAAAGTGAGGATATTAACTATTGCCGATATGTTTGCCGATACTATTCAACGCGTGCAAGAACACAAATCTATTAGCGAACAGTATTTACTGTAAACAATAAGCCATCAAGTATATGAGTTGTGAAGCATCTAATGATTCAACAGCATGAATTTCCTACAACGAACGCCATTTTTTCGATTATTAATGGGGCTTGTTGTGGGAATATTTTTTTTTGAGAACTTTCGTCTACCCACTCCCATACTTTATTTTATCGCATTCATTGCCCTATCCCTTTTTATGGCTTCGCTATTCATTAGGAAGTCGGAAATATACTTTAAATTTCGCTGGCTATTTGGGTTTTCGTTGGCAATTAGTCTTTTTTTAATTGGCTACGAACGAAGCGAACAACTTCAAATACGCAGTAACTTTGAACATGCCGATACCTTGGGAATGTTTACGGTAGAACTGACCGAAATGCCCGTTGAAAAAGAAAAGTCAATGCTTTGTCGGATTCAAACCATGACTTACATAGACGCTTCGCATCATGAAAAAGCCAACCGAGGTAAGGCTCTGATTTATATTGCCAAAGATAGTTTGTCGAAAAACTTAGCGTCAGGCGACCGACTGCTTATTCGAACAAAGTTTACAAAACCGAGCGGCATAATGAATCCCAATGGTTTTGACTATGCAGCCTATCTGAAAAAACAAGGCATTCGAGCCACAGCATATATTGCCACTGATAGTTGGAAACGAATTGGAGCAAACAAGGAATTTTCACTTTTCAGGCTTTCCGAAAAATACCAACACAAACTTCTCGAAGTATATAAACGTGCTGGCATGCAAGGCGATGAGTTTGCTGTGTTGGCAGCTTTGACCCTTGGCAGTAAAGATGCTTTACATCCAGAGTTACGACAAAATTATAGCACGAGTGGGGGTATGCATATTTTAGCCGTTAGTGGGTTACATGTTGGCGTTATCTATTTTATATTGAGCTTTTTACTGCGATTTATGGACAGCTCACCCCGCCTCAGATACCTCAAAGCTTTTCTATTATTAAGTTCCCTGTGGGCTTATGCTTTCATTACCGGACTACCTCCATCGGTTATTCGTGCCACTACGATGTTTAGCTTTGTAGCTATCGGGCAAAGCCTTGATCGCAAATCTCAAATATATAACACCATAGCAGCATCGGCTTTTTTAATGTTGCTCTACAACCCAAATTTCATTTTTGATGTCGGTTTTCAACTTAGTTACAGTGCCGTAATAAGCATTGTGTACTTTCAACCAAAAATAAAGCGCTGGTTTGCAATAGAGAATCGCTTGCTGCGATGGGCATGGGAGCTAACAGCCGTTTCGCTTGCAGCTCAAATTGGCACTGCTGCATTATCATTCTTTTACTTTCATCAATTTCCTAATTATTTTTTAATTACCAACTTTGTGGCAATTCCTTTTGCTTCATTAATTATATATGTAGCTGTTGCACTGTTCGCTACATCCACGGTAGCATTATTGGCAAGCCCAATAGCTTTTATACTATTATGGCTACTAAAAATTTTAAATTACCTGATAGAAGCCATCCATAATTTTCCTTTCTCATTGAGTATTGCTTCCATATCACTTCCACAAGTAATATTAATTTTTTGCATTGTAATTCTTTTAACCACCTACATTGAAACAAAAAAAATCAAATTTCTATTTGTTGCCCTTCACGCAATACTCCTGTATGTTTGTATTGATATTGCGTTGTTATACAATACCTTACACACAAATCAACTCGTAGTTTTTGCTGCTAATACACATACCCAAGTAAATTTTGTGAAAGGCAAACAACTCTATGTTGTTAGCACCGATAGCACGCAAGATGCCAAAACTGCCTCTAATTTTTGGCTTAGCCACAAACTGAATAAACCAATTTACATCCAACACACTCCCTTGTTTAAAAATAATTTTATTGTGTTCGATTCAAAACGGATCATGTTGCTCACAACAAATAAACTACGCAAAATGCAAGCGGACAAGCCATTGGAAGTTGATTATCTCATCATCGGGAATAAAGTAAAATCAAACATGCAGGACATACTTCGTTGTGTTTTGCCCAAACAAGTCATTGTAGATCAGAGCATTTCATCGTGGTATGCAGCAAACATTGAACAAAGCTGTGCGAAAAACAAAATTCCATGTTACAACATCGCCAAGCATGGTGCATTCAGGCTTGAATACTCAGAATAATCACAGGCTGAAAGTTTCCTGCTGGGCCAGCTTAACTTATCTCCCATTTTCTGTTTTTTTATACTCACATTTTTTGTTACTTTTGCAATCAATACAAAACAAACAAAATGATTTCAAAAATTATTGCTGAAGACCTGATTCACAAAACATTAAAAACTATCAATCAGGTTGATAAAATTGCAATTGTGGTTCATGTTGGTCCCGATGGCGATGCTATGGGCTCGTCCTTAGCATTTTGGCATTACCTGATGACCATCGAAAAAGAACCCCTAGTAATCGTTCCTACTGCATTCCCAAATTTTCTAAAATGGATGCCTGGCTCTGATGCCGTAATGGTTTACGAAGAAAATAAAGAAGCTTGCGATAAAATTTTTGCCGAAACCGAACTTATTTTTACACTCGACTTTAATGTTGCCAGCAGGTTAGCCATGATGGAACAGGCAGTTATGAATTCGCCAGCACCTAAAATCTTGGTTGACCACCATTTGCATCCCGGCAACTATGCCGCTATTACAATTTCGTATCCGGAAATTTCCTCCACAAGCGAGCTCATTTTTAGATTAATCTGTCGCATGGGCGACTTTTCTAAAATCAATATAGCATGTGCCGAATGTATTTACACAGGCATGATGACTGACACGGGCAGTTTTACCTACAACTCCAACAAACCCGAAATTTATACCATTATCACCGAACTGATAAAAATTGGAGTGGACAAAGATGCTATTTACCGGCAAGTTTTCAACAACTATTCTGCCAAGAGAATGCGGCTTATGGGTTTTGCCTTGTACGAAAAGATGAAAATTTATCCCGAATACAAAACAGCATTAATAACCGTTTCGAGTACAGAATTATATAAATTCAACTATCAAAATGGTGATGCGGAAGGTCTTGTAAATTTACCACTTTCCATTCAAGGCATACTTTTTTCGGTATTTATGCGTGAGGACACCGACAAAATAAAAATTTCTTTACGCTCGCAAGGGACTTTTCCGGCAAACAAAGTAGCTGCTGATTTGTTTAACGGCGGTGGACACCTGAATGCTGCTGGTGGTGAAAGCTACCAAACACTCACCGAAGCCATTCGTAAATTTGAAGAAGCTTTGCCCGACTACAAAGACTTTCTGTAATTTTTTATATTAAATTAACTCCAATGAAATACATCATCATTCTTGGCGATGGTATGGCCGATGAGCCTATCGCATCGCTCAACAATAAAACTTGCTTGCAAGCTGCAAACAAACCAAACATAGATAAATTAGCCGCTATGGGACGTAGCGGCATGGTGGATACAATACCAGCTGGATTTGCACCCGGAAGCGAAATTGCCAACATGAGCGTTATGGGATACGATGTGCCATTGGTTTTTGAAGGTCGTGGCTCTTTGGAGGCAGCCAGTATGGGGGTTGCTATTGAACCTGGCGAAATGGCTATGCGTTGCAACCTGATATGTATTGCTAATGGAAAAATCAAGAATCACTCTGCCGGACATATCAGTAATGAAGAAGCCGAAGAATTGATTCTTTTTTTACAAAAAGAACTTGGAAACGAACAAGTTAATTTTTTGCTGGTGTTTCGTACCGTCATTTATTAAAAATCAAAAATGGCAAAAAACAGCTCAAATGCACACCACCTCACGATGTGCCTGGTACCGAATTTGCAAAAGTAATGATTCGGGCAACATCTGCGGAGGCTGAAGAAACAGCCAATTTGCTTAATGATTTAATCCTGCGGTCGCAATTACTTCTCGAAAATCATCCGGTGAATTTAAAGCGTGCTGCTGCTGGGAAAGATAAAGCAAACAGTATATGGCCATGGTCGCCAGGCTACAAACCTGCTATGAAAACCTTACTCGAACTTTACAATCTGAAAAGTGGTTCAGTGATTTCAGCGGTGGATTTAATTCGAGGCATTGGCGTGTATGCAGGGCTCAAAGTAGTTGAAGTAGAAGGAATAACAGGACTTTACAACACAAACTACGAAGGAAAAGCACAAGCCGCCATCGAAGCTTTGCGCACCGATGATTTTGTGTATTTACATATCGAAGCCAGCGACGAAGCAGGACACGAAGGCGATGTGGCATTAAAAATCAAAACCATCGAATACTTAGATGCTCGTGTGGTAAAACCAATTTTAGAAGAAATCGTAAAGTGGAACGAAGCTGTTACAATTGCCATTTTGCCCGACCACCCCACACCATGTGCTACAAAAACACATACTAACAAACCTGTACCTTTTGTCATTTATCGCACAGGTGAAACCCCTGACAATGTGCAAGTTTACGATGAATTTGCTGCCGAAAAAGGTAGTTATGGTTTGCTCAAAGGCATGGAATTTATGAAAGCACTAATCCGGTAGATTTGTTTTCATTTATTTTAAAACCGAACAATTTTAAACATCACCGTATTGTGATGAACGAGCGGCTTTTGATGAGCAAAGAAAATAGTACCGTCTAATGGCGATATAATTTCGCTACGAACCTCGCCCGTAAATGGGTCAAGTATTTTAGCCAAGATATCGCCTTTTTTCACCTCATCATTGGCACCACGCAAACCATACAATATGCCTGATTGATTTGAAATAATAGTTTCTAAGTTGGCATCTTTGATAACACAGGATGTGTAACCTTCGTGCATCGTGTTATCAATAATTTTCATATTGTGCAAAAATCGTAAAATAGACAGCCAAGCCATTTTAGCAGTGTCCTTATTGATTATATCGGTATCGCCCGAGTAGATAGAAAAAGCCTGTGTGTCGAATACCTGCCAGTTGTAATTGAGCACAGCCGTATCGTAGGGCAAAGGTTTACGAATCATCACAAAGGGTAATCCAAACTTTTTTGCTAACTTAACATTCTGAAAACCAGTATCCATCATGCGCACATGAGGTATAAAATCGCCAGGCATATAAAAACTTGCCAACTGAATACCATATTTGTAGCCACGAACATTTTCGAAAATTGCAGCCGCAATGCGTTGCGTAGTTTCGCCTTTGTCGTAGCCCGGAAACATACGGTTGATGTCCGTATTATCCATTGCCCAAAAGCGTTTATTAATATTCATCGAAAAATGATTGGCAGATGGAATAATCAAAATTTCGTGTCCTGGAATTAATTTTCCCGCTTTCTCAATGGCAAGCAAATTTTTCACTACCTGCGAACAAGTAAATTGTTGCTGCACTTCGTTGCCCCGCATAGCCCCCACAATGGCAACTGATTTTTCGCCACAACCAAAGCGAAAGCCACGAATTTTAAAATCATCGCGGTAAGGCGATTTCAAGGTAAAAAGTATTTCCTCCGTCATATTAATTTTACAATAATTATTTTTCAGTTGTTTCGGAGTAAATCCTTGCTAATAGCGAACCCTCATAAACCACCGGATAGGTGCGAAGGGTAAAAAGCAACCCATCAACAGGCGAAAAAACATTTTGAAGAATAACGCCCTGATAAGAATCCACTATTTGGCATAGCAAATCGCCCTTTTTTACAATGTCGGAATGCGAAACAGAAGGAATTATAATGCCCGAAAACTCTGCATTCAAAAAATGCACTTCACCCTTGGTAGATACTGTTGGCTTTGAAATATTTTTCAGTGCTGCGCCATGCCACATATCCATTTTACGCATCATGTTGAAAATGCCATCTACCAGTCGATTACCATAGGTACGAGTTATACGCATTCCAATGCCCATCTCTACAACTATTGTTGGCGTTTTCAGTGCATTCAGCGAATACGCTAATGTTGCTTCGAGTACAGTGGCAGCATCGTGAATCCAGATAAAATCGATGTTAAGCATTTTAGCAAAAGGTATGAGTTTTCGGGATGTTTGCACGTTGATGCGAGCCTGTGGCATTTCGCGTAAAAAAATATTACTTGCATGTATATCTATCACCATATCAGCACCTTTCAAATCCTCAACAATTTTAAAAGCAGTATATTCAATCAGATGTCCGTTGGGATCGCCCGGAAAAATTCGATTCATATCCAAGTCAAATGTAGGAATGCCGCGAGATACTGAATCCACCCCAAGAGGATTGAGCGCTGGGTAAACCTCCACAGTACCGTTTAAATGCTCGATACTCTCGTTTAGCCTTCGTATAAGTTCAAAGCAAACATATTGCCCCTCTAATTCATCGCCATGTGTACCGGTTACGATACAAATACGCTTGGTACCATTACCATGTTGAATTGTGTTTTTGCGAATTATTAATTGTTCATCAACTGGTAATCCTTCGGATATAATTGTTTTTATCATTGTTCCATTGCTACGTTTAAATATACTTCTAAATGTTGTTGCGCCACACCGGTAAAAACGCCTCTATCCATGGCACAATCGGCATAATCACGTCCATGTGCAATTTTAATATAACCCGTTTCGATGGCATTGTGGTGCGTTGGGTCGAATCCATACCAGCCACCCTGATTATAATATTCAATCCAGGCATGTGTGAAGCCCTCGCCTTGCATAAATCCAGTAACATAGCGTGCCGGAATGCCACTAAGGCGACAGAGTGAAATTAAAACATGTGCGTAATCTTGACAAACGCCCTTTCCTAAAATCAACGCATGACAGGCAGTGGTTTGTATATTCGTAACTCCAGCTTGGTAAACAATCAACTCTTGAATTTTTGCCGATAAAGCAAAGACCTTTTCAATCAAAGAAGCATCGCTTGGCAAGTTAATTTGTTCCAAAACACGACGAATATTGTCATCAGGTTGCGTGTAGTTGGAAGGATAGCCAAAAATTGGGTTCAAAGGTTCTTTTAAATAATAGTTACTCAGAATAACCACCCCTTTCGATTCAAACTCAAAAAAGTTATGTAATTCATCGATATAGCCTGCGTGTATGGTGTTATTAAAAGCATCATTACTAACTGTTAAATTTCCCACTGGTAGCACAGTGCAGCTACTTTCAATTATATGCTGTGCGTCATTTGTCCAGGGAGTACATCGAAGTAAAAAGTGATGCGAATAAACATTTTCGCTAAATGTAATTCGGGTTTTATAACCATATCTAAATTTCAACATTTGGCGGAATCTTTAAGTAACATATTACGAGCTAAATAAATTATTAATGCAATCCAGTGCAAGCGTTTTATCAAGTTTCTCAGTCTTATTGAAATTATCAGTATAAAAAATCGACTTTGCTTCCTCAAGCTTAATCTCATTACAAATATAGTACTCTTTTTCCAATGTATCTATAATTCTTTCAAAAATACCTTGAATACGTTTAGGAGCATAGTTAAATCGGATATGTAAGTCGGCACTTTCAACAAACTTTCCAAATTTAACTATATTTCTAATGTGTTTATTTTCAATACGTTCATCCACTGACCCCCAAAATGCCAACATGTAATCTGTAACCGTTTGCAGTTCTTCCATCGTTTTACCATTTGCGCCAGCATGCTGCATAAACAGAATTGATAATTCCACATAGGAAAGCGTTTCGCTTGTAATCTCTTCGCGAATAACCATAGCATTATCATGCACACGCTCGAGCATTACAATAATAGATTCTGGATTTGACCCATCGTTCAAATAATTTTTCATAAAGTCAATGCCGTTTGAGTATTTGTTAGTGATACCCATTTTGAAGCAAAAACTTTTATATGACTCGCAATCCTCATCAATCATGACATCGTAGTGCTTGCGTAGTAAATGCAAGGCAAGATAAACTCTTTCGGCATAACGCCCCATCCAATACAACTGACTAGCTTTTGATGTCGATATACCATGATTTTTTTCTGATATTATCTTATTCATAGTGTATTTATTTTATTTGATACAAATTAAAAATACGTTGAAAAGGGTTATTTTTTCATCACCCAAGTGTCCTTAAAACCACCACCTTGCGATGAATTAACAATAAATGATGTAGGGTCGCGTGTGAAGCGTGTGAGCCCACTGCGCCATACATGGGTAGTTTCTTCGCTGATAACATAAACCCTCAAATCCGCTTTTCGCATCACGCGTTCTTCTCCCTCCATAATTTCGAGGTCGATAAAGTCAATAACCTCTTGGGCTATCCATCGTCTGGAATCGGTATGAATAAGCTGCTTAATATTTTCGAGTGCCTGTTCATCCATATCTTTTCCAAACATCACACCATAGCCACCAGCCTCAGCAACATCTTTGATAACTAACTTTTTCAAATTAGCAAGAACATATTTTTTATCTTCTTCAAAATAAGGCAAATAGGTTGGTGCATTCTTCAAAATTGGTTTTTCGTTTAAATAAAATTCCACCATTTTAGGCACAAAATAGTAGATTCCTTTATCGTCGGCAACGCCATTGCCCAAAGCGTTCATAATAGCCACATTGCCTTTGGCGTATGCACGCATCAGATTGGGAACACCCAGCAAAGAACTACTTTCAAAAGCAAGAGGATCAAGATATTCATCCGAAATACGGCGATAAATGACGCCTACACGATGACGCTCGCTAAACAAGCCTTTGTAATAAACTTTGTCGTTTTCCACAATCAAATCGTTAGCATAAGCGAGCAAAACACCAGCTTTTTCGGCTAAGTATGAATGTTCAAAGTAAGCAGAGTTGTAGCGTCCAGGGGTTAGTATAACTTGTAAACCATCTTCCACATTCACATAATCCATGGCTTTGCGAAGCAAACTGGAATAGTTGCGATTGTCAAAAACATTGCTGCTCGTAAAAGTTTCGGGTGATACTTTGCGTGATATGTTACGTGCTATCATCGGATACGATGCACCCGAAGGGACACGTAAATTATCTTCGAGCACAAACCAAGAGCCATCTTTTGCCTGCACCAAATCGATGCCAGCAATGTGGGCAAAAATATTTTTGCAAGGCACAACACCCTCACAGGGAGCCAAATACCCTTTGGACGAGTATATAAATTCTTCGGGTATGATACCCGCTTTTACAATTCGTTTTTCGGTATATATGTCTTGTAAAAATCGATTTAAGGCATTTACACGCTGTATTAATCCCTTTTCCAAGGCTGTCCAATCCTGATGAGTAATTACCCTCGGTATAGGGTCGAAAGGAAAAATCTGTTCCTTGAAAACGCCATTTTTATATATGCCAAAACGAACTCCAAACCGCTCCATCCATTTATTTACAGCATCTTTTTGTTTTACTAATAAATTGTACATATTTATTCTTTCTATTTGTGAATAATCATAATGTAAGAAAACACAGCACTATAAATAATTTATTTCTAATATATAAAC
>MNZK01000033.1 GCA_001873635.1 Porphyromonadaceae bacterium CG2_30_38_12
TGGATTAAATTTGTGGAAAGGTTTAGATGAGTATTTCACATTCTACAACAATGAAAGATTACATCAATCATTGGATTATCAAACCCCAAAACAAAGGTATGAACTAGCGGCCTAAAACGAGAATAACTTATTTTGTCTGAGCTCGGTGGGACGGCTCCACAAAAAAGTTATTTCCCGTTTTATCCGAGTGGATACCAAACTTGCAGCAAAAAAAATATCTTAACTTGCTGCTGAAATTGTCCTATGATTAGGGAGTACTTTAAAAAAACTAAGCCCCTTCGGGGCGATATTATCGTAAATCATTTTAGATAAGAGCTTTCAGCAATTTCAGAAAATGTTTACCGGACAACACTGATTGATAATATCTAAAATGCTTTCGTTATTTTTTAATTACCTACGCACTTGCTTAATTTTTAAGCTAATATACTATTCTCAGATACTCAAACTGATTTTTACAATTTTTTTTGGTTAATTTTCACTACCTTTGCAAAAATTATTTGCACCCAAAATACGGATTTGCGAAAACCTGTATGATTGAAATTCATGGAATGTAAATATCTGAATTATTTAGATATACAAAAAAAATGGGAAATATTGTAGCTATTGTCGGACGTCCAAACGTTGGTAAATCGACACTTTTCAACAGATTAACAAAAAGTCGCCGCGCAATTGTAAACGAAGAAGCCGGCACCACACGCGACCGCCAATATGGTAAATCAGAATGGGACGGACGCGAGTTTTCAGTGATTGACACAGGCGGCTGGGTTGTAAACTCAACGGATATTTTTGAAGATGAAATAAAACGGCATGTGGTTTTAGCCATCGAGGAAGCCGATTTGATTTTATTTTTAGTAGATATTCAGAACGGAATTACTGACTACGACATGGAAGTAGCTCAAATTCTTCGCCGAACCACCAAGCCGGTAATTTTAGTTTCCAACAAAGCCGACACACACGAGTGGCAATTCAACGCAGCAGAATTTTATAAACTTGGCTTGGGCGAACCCTTTGTGATTTCAGCCATCAACGGCTTGGGTACCGGCGATTTGCTCGACCACATGCTTACCAAATTCAATTCAGACTACACCGAAGATATTGACGAAAACCTGCCTCGATTTGCTGTTGTAGGGCGTCCCAATGCAGGCAAATCGTCTATTGTTAACGCATTTATGGGCGAAGAGCGTACCATTGTAACTGATGTTGCAGGCACCACCCGCGATGCCATCTACACCCATTTCAACAAGTTTGGACATGATTTTTACTTGGTGGACACCGCAGGAATACGGAAAAAAGCCAAAGTAAGCGAAGATTTGGAGTATTATTCGGTAGTACGCTCCATCCGAGCCATCGAAAATTCGGATGTTTGCATTCTGATGATCGATGCTACCCGCGGTTTGGAAAGTCAGGATTTAAACATTTTTTCGTTGATACAGAAAAATAAAAAAGGCTTGGTAGTATGTGTAAACAAGTGGGATTTGATTGAAAACAAAGAAGCCAACGACATAAAAAAAATGGAGGCAGCTATTCGTGAACGTTTAGCACCTTTTGTTGATTTTCCAATTATTTTTACTTCTGCCACAACCAAACAACGCATATTGAAAGTCGTGGACACAGCAGTTGAAGTTTATGCCAATAAGTTTCGGAAAATTCCGACTGCAAAAATCAATGAATATTTGTTGCCACTTATCGAAAACTATCCGCCACCAGCAATCAAGGGGAAATACGTTAAAATCAAATACATTACACAGCTTCCGAACACATACATTCCTACTTTTGTGTTTTTTGCGAATCTGCCCCAGTATGTAAAAGAACCTTACAAACGTTTTTTAGAGAATAAAATTCGTGCAAAATACGAATTTACAGGTACGCCCATGCAGCTTTTTATTCGGCAGAAATAAGTCAATTATCACCATGCGAATGCCTTACTTAATATTACTTTAATTTTTCGGTGAGCCGTCTTATTTCCAAAATGGGTGATGAGCGGTTATACAATATGTCGTAGATAGCATCCACAATTGGCATTTCGACCTGGTATTTTTCATTCAATTCGTGAATACATTTGGTTGCATAGTAGCCTTCGGCAATCATTTCCATTTCCATTTGAGCTGTTTTCACCGAATAGCCTTTCCCTATCATGGTTCCAAACAAGCGATTACGGCTAAAATTGGAATAGGCAGTTACCAACAAATCGCCCAAATAGGCAGGTTCGTTGATGTCGCGATGCAAGGGATTGGTAGCATTGCAAAACCGACTTATTTCCTGTATAGCATTGGAAATGAGCACTGCCTGAAAATTGTCGCCATATTTTAGCCCGTGACAAATGCCGGCAGCAATAGAATAAATATTCTTCATTACGGAGGAATATTCAATTCCGAGAATATCGTCACTGATAGAAGTACGCACAAAACTAGTATTGAAACGTTGCGCAATCATACGCGCTTTTTCGCGCGAGGCACACCCAATAGTTAGGTAAGACAAGCGTTCGAGAGCAACCTCTTCGGCATGGCATGGACCAGCAAGTACCATCACATTTTCAGGTTTCACATCGTAATGTGCTTCAAAATAATCAGAAACAATCATGTTTTCATCAGGCACAATGCCTTTGATGGCAGTAATAATTGTTTTACGGGATAAATTGCGACGTAGCTTTTTGAGATGCTGTTTTAAAAATGGCGACGGAATGGCAAAAATTAAAATGTCAGAGGTATCCACTACATGATTGATATTGCTCGTGAAATGAATTCGATCGGTATCGAATTTTATACCAGTCAGATAGGATGGATTTTTGCTCATACGAATAAACTCATCAATCTGATCCTGTCTACGCATATACCAATTAATAGCATCGGAATTTACCAAAGCAATTTTAGCAATTGCCGTAGCCCAGCTACCACCGCCCAATACTGCTATTTTACTTTTTTCGTTCATACTTCCCTACCCTTTTTACAATTTTGCTATCCACGCAGCTACTTCCTCTTTAGATGGGTTGATTAATTCTAATTTGCTTTTTTTATTTAGTCCACACATGTCTTGATGGAATTTATTAGGATTCAACCCCTTTAAATCAGTAACCAAAGCAATGCCCATTTTTTGAATAACATCCACCCATGCTTCGGGTATTCCGAGAGCTAAATACTTATCCAGGCTATCTTTTTTTGCTGCTTTTTCGGGCTTCATTTGTGGGAAAAATAGCACTTCCTGTATAGCTACCTGACCTGTCATAAGCATTACAAGGCGATCCATTCCAATGCCCATGCCCGATGTAGGTGGCATGCCATATTCCAACGAGCGAACAAAATCCATATCAATAAACATAGCCTCATCGTCTCCCTTTTCGCTCAATTTCAACTGTTCCTGAAAACGTTCCAGCTGATCAATCGGGTCGTTGAGTTCCGAATAGGCATTTGCTAATTCTTTTCCATTCACCATGAGTTCAAATCGTTCCGTAAGTTCAGGATTATCCCTATGGCGCTTACAAAGCGGTGACATCTCGCGTGGATAATCTGTAATGAAAGTCGGTTGTATGTAATTTCCCTCACATTTTTCACCAAAAATTTCGTCGATAAGTTTCCCTTTGCCCATCGTTTCATCGGCTTCGATATGAAGTGATTTGCACACTTCACGCAGTTGCTTGTCGTCCATGCCATTGATATCTATACCCGTATGCTCTTTGATGGCATCTATCATTGTGATACGTTTGAAAGGCGTTTTGAAGCTTATGGCTTTATCACCCACCTTTATTTCATTTGTTCCATTTACGTCTAGGCATATTTTTTCAATCATGTTTTCAGTAAATGTCATCATCCAGTTATAATCTTTGTAAGCCACATAAATTTCCATGGCTGTAAATTCCGGATTGTGAGTACGGTCCATACCTTCGTTCCGAAAGTTTTTTGAAAATTCATAAACGCCCTCAAAACCACCCACAATAAGGCGTTTGAGATACAATTCATCTGCCACGCGCAAGTAAAGTGGCATGTCCAAAGCATTGTGATGGGTAATGAACGGACGCGCAGATGCACCGCCGGGGATGGATTGCAAAATAGGCGTTTCAACCTCCAAATAGCCTTCGGCATTGAAATAGTCCCGCATGGATTGATATACTTTGGTACGTTTCAGGAAAATATTTTTCACGCCTTCGTTTACGACTAAATCCACATAGCGTTGCCGGTATCGCTGTTCGGGGTCTTCGAAAGCATCAAAAGCAACGCCATCTTTATACTTTACAATAGGAAGCGGACGAAGCGATTTGCTCAACACAGTAAGTTCCTGAGCATGAACACTTATTTCACCCATTTGCGTTCGAAACACAAAGCCTTTAATGCCAATAAAATCACCAATATCCAAGAGTTTTTTGAAAACCACATTGTACATTTCAGGTTGAGCATCCGTGCTAATATCATCGCGGCTGATGTACACTTGTATGCGTCCATGAGCATCTTGCAACTCAACAAATGAAGCTTTTCCCATTATGCGACGGCTCATTATGCGCCCCGCAACACAAACCATGTTGCCACTTTCAGCATCCTTAAAGTTCGCTTTTATTTCGGTTGAGTAAGCATCGATTGGGTACAATGCAGCAGGATAGGGATCGATGCCAAGTTTACGTAATTCGTCTAAACTTTGACGTCTGAGTTGTTCTTGTTCACTAAGTTCTATGTTCATAATAATATTTATGCAAAAGTGGGGCAAAAGTACAAAAAAATGCGCAAACAAAGGCTAACTTTGTTTAAATAAGTTGCTGTTACAACTCAATACTGTCCATGCAAAAAACATTTTGCGGCATCTAAATCAAATTCATAGCTCTTTTGCTAAAGACATAAACGCTTGTCAAACAAAAAAAATTGAACTATCGTTAAAATGATTAATAAGCTTGAAATCGCTATTCCTTTTGCTTTTAAATCCAACGAAAAAGCTAAAAATACTTTTTAAATCAAATTTTTCTCTAATTTCAGCTGTACTGTTGGTCAGTTTTTCAATTTTTTTTTAACAATAAGTACAACATTGGCAGCAGAATTTATCAATAATTAAACTGAAAATTCTACTGCCGACAATGAACAACTAAGATATTATATTTAAAAGACTGCAGATTATTCTTATAAAGAAGCTGCAATTTATTCAGCACAAAAAATTAAAATAAAACGGATATGTAAAAATGATGATTTTTGTACACAAAAAAGTTGTTGACAAAGTTGATATATCTATTTTCTGCGATTTCAATGCAGCATTAAAACAAGTATCTTTAGAAAAATTAAAATTTAGTTACTCCCGTTTTTACAAAAATAAGTTTAGTTTTCTTCGTGCGTACACAAGCCAACAATTGTGTGGAATGTATCATGAAGTCTTATTAAATCTTTTGTTATGACCTCGTTCGAGGCATTTGCTTTAACTTTTGCATCCAATGCTTTGCTTTGTTTCACAATAAGTTTCAAATTCTTTTTAATGTTTTTAATATCTTTAAATTCCGCAGGTATTGGAGAATTTTGCTAAGCAATAGCATTTTTAACTAACTCTTCGCTTCGGCTTCTGATAGGTTTGAAGTCGCCATCCTCCATGGGATGAAAAGTTTCGCCAATACTCCTGTGAAAACGATTTTTTTCGCGCCAATCAATTTTTGATTGGGAACTGACAAAATTTGTTGCAATCAAAATGCTTGCTAATAAGAAAACTGTTGTTAAGTTTTTCATTATTTTGTTTGATAACTTGTAGATTAATGAATTTTATTTTATTTTGCTTTGATACAATTTTTTGTTCGTTTTGTTTGAATTTTCTGTAATTTTTAATCATAAAAAAAAGAATTCGTATCTTTGCATTCGTTTTTACAAACAAACATGGAATTATGACTAAAAAAGTATTTGTTAGCGGATGTTATGATATGCTACATAGTGGGCATGTTGCGTTTTTTGAAGAGGCTGCCAGCTACGGCGATTTGTATGTTGGTATTGGTTCCGACAAGACTATCAATGCACTGAAAGCCCGCAAAACAATCAATTCGGATGCCGAGCGACTATATATGGTAAAGTCCCTCAAAGCTGTGAAAGATGCATGGATTAACCAAGGCAATGGATTGCTCGATTTTTTGGACGAACTAAGAGCCCTTCAACCTGATATTTTCTTTGTAAATGCCGATGGTCACACTGCTGCCAAAGAAGCTCTTTGCCAAAAGCTTGGAATACAATATCTTGTTAGTCAGCGCCTTCCTCATGGCAATTTGCCTACTCGCTCCACTACTGCCCTGCGTCAGGAGTGTCGTATTCCCTACCGAATCGACCTTGCTGGTGGTTGGTTAGACCAGCCCTATGTAAGTAAATATGCATCGGGCGCTGTTATTACTATTTGCATAGAGCCCGACTATGAGTTCAACGACCGCAGCGGCATGTCCACCAGTAGCCGCAAAAAAGCTATCGAACTTTGGCAAACGGATATCCCTGAAGGCGACAAAGAAAAGCTAGCACGGACACTTTTTTGTTTTGAGAATCCTCCAGGAACAAAATATGTTAGTGGCTCGCAAGATGCTTTAGGCATAACAATGCCTGGATTGAACAAATTTTACTATGAAGGCGATTTCTGGCCTACACAACTGGAAAGTGTTATGGATGCTGATATATTGGATTGGTTGGAAGAGCGTTTGTGGCTCGTTCCGCTTTATCCACGTCATCAGGGCTACGATGTACTCGCCGACACGCACTTTGACCAAACGCGCGTTAGTGCATTAAGCAAGGCAACAGATGCTTGCTGGCATGCCATTCTTTCAAAAGATGCTGTGGCAGTGGGCAACTCTATTTCGGCAGCATTCGATGCTCAAATTAGTATGTTCCCACACATGGTTAATGCCGACATTTTGGAGCAAATTGAAGCTACAAAACACAATGTACTCGGCTGGAAAGTAAGCGGTGCCGGTGGGGGTGGCTATCTGATATATTTTAGTGAATCACTACTTAAAAATGCGATTCAAATTCGAATTCGCAGGTAAAAATAGGCTATCAGATATTGCATTGAATTTCACTCAAAGTGTTGTATAATCAGGAATTTCTTGGTGAAAAATATATTTTGAGTGAATACTATCCACCCAACAACAATAATGTGTCAAACCATTACTAATAATAAGGTAACTGACTTTTAACTTGGAATTATACACGGCGGCTTGATCAAAAGTTTGCTGGGTTATTTTTACACTTGGAGCTTTCAGTTCAACAATTACCAACGCTTCAGCTTGTTCATTGTAAATAACTGCATCACATCGCTTATTCATGCCATTCAAGTTAAGTTGCTGTTCAATAGCGATGTAGCCAGCTGGGTATTTTTTTTCTTCTATTAAATATCGAATAAAATTTTGGCGAACCCATTCTTCGGGCGTGCACAACACAAACTTCTTACGTTGCGAATCCCAAATATATGTTTTATTGTTTTGAGTTTTTATACGAAAATCATACAATGGGAGATTCAGTTGCCACATTTTTTGTTACTTTTGCCTTTGTTTATATTAAATAGCCATTTGAATGGCTAAGATAATATAATTTATTCAATTAGCAGCATTTTTTTTAACTTGCATTAATTAATTCAGTATGAAATCGAAAAGAGAAATTGTAGAAAACTGGTTGCCCCGCTACACGAAGCGATCCTTATCAGATTTTACCGAATATATTTTGCTCACTAATTTCAATAATTATGTGGAGCTGTTTGCGCAATGGTACAATGTGCCAGTATTAGGTCGCGATGGCACCATGATTAATGCTTCGGCAGAGGGAATTACCATCATTAATTTTGGCATGGGTAGCCCCAATGCTGCCATTATTATGGATATATTATCAGCCATAGAGCCCAAAGCCGTATTGTTTTTGGGCAAATGTGGTGGTTTGCGCGACAAAAATAAAATAGGCGAATACATACTGCCTATTGCAGCTATTCGAGGCGAGGGCACTTCAAACGACTATTTTCCTGCTGAGATACCTGCACTTCCAGCATTTAGTTTGCAGCGTGCCGTGTCATCCAATATTCGTGACTTTGGTAAAGATTATTGGACAGGAACCGTTTACACGACCAACCGTCGTGTATGGGAGCATGATTTAAAATTTAAGGATTATTTGCGCGCAACTCACGCTTTAGGTATTGATATGGAAACTGCCACTCTTTTTTCGGTTGGTTTCTACAACAGCATTCCAACAGGAGCTTTGTTGCTCATTTCGGACATGCCTCTACACGAAGATGGCATTAAAACCTCGGAAAGTGACAAAAAAGTAACTGCCAATTATGTAGAAGAGCACATCAAGATAGGCATAAAATCGCTTACTTCACTTATGAATAATAGCAAAACCATAAAACATTTGAGATTTGAATAATTGTATTTTAGATAATTTTCTTTCTATTTACAGTATTACTCAAACAAATCGTTTCATTGGCTTGTTGTAATAGCACAAAAGTTTTATTACTAACCTTATAATGCATGCAATCATGGAAGAAAAGCTAATTACATTACGAAATTACGAATCGATGGTAGATGCTTTGTTTGATCAAGAGGTTCTACGCGATAATGGTATTGAATGTGCACTCAACAATGGCGATGCAGTAGATTTATATCCTATGTTTGGTAAAATTAATGATGGCTTGCGCATTCTTGTTTTTGAGAATGACTACGAGAAAGCCTTGTCAATTTTAGATGAATATAAGACGCTTACTACAAACGAAATGCATTGAGTGAAGTAGCTATGCTAAATTGGTAAGCAGTATTACCTACCTGAAAATTACTCATTCCGAATCCAACGTGGAACTTATACAATTTAATGCCGCCACCAAATGAGAAACCTGCCGAACTTTTAAAACCTGGCATTTTTAGCTCTTCATGACGTCGGTGATTGTACGATGCTGCCAAATAAAAATTCTTTCCAGGTACAAATTCAACCCCAAAAATGCTATGTCGAAAAGCCATATCCACGAAACTTATGGATGATGCATCGGTGCTATTTGCGGTTAAATTATCTTGCGGTTGGTTGATGCTTGCATAATTCAAATTCCAATGCTGCAAATTGTGTAATGTCATTGAAATACGAAAAGGCGCATGGGCGAGTTTTTTACTGACCCCCAGCTGAATGTCGAATGGTAGAGGCTCATAATGCTGGCCCGATTCGTTACTATAGTATCCTTTTAGCTGCGTTCCTACGTTACGCAATACCAAGCCAGCTGAAAAAAAATGAGCCGAATCGTTGTAATTAACCCCCGCATCAAAAGCAACACCATAACTTGAATAGCCTTCAAAAAAGGAGAAAATTGGTTTGAGCGTTGCACCAGCAGTAAGCTGGCTTGAAATAGGTCTTGCATAAACAATATTCAGCGCCATGTCTTTGGCAGTAAAAGTACCCTCCGAAACATTTAATTCCGAACGTTTATCAAAAGTTCCATAATCAATATATTGCACACCTACAGCAAAATAGTTGTTGCTACGACCAGAAAAACCATACATAACCGAACCAAACTGAATGTCGGCAAGATAATTAGCCATACTCAAACTAAGCTGTTTGCTTGATTCGGAACTTAAAGCAGCAGGATTACGAAAGGCAAAACTTAAATCATTTTCCCGAAGAGATACATTAGTTCCACCTAAGGCAGCAATACGCGAGGAAACTGGCAAGTCTAAAAAAGAGTAAACCGCATTTCCTGCTTGCGAGAAAAGTTGTAAAGACAAAAATATTAGGATGAAAGAGAGCACAAATTGACGATACATGTAGCCTGATTTTTGATTTTGAATTCAAAGATAATTCATTTAATTGGTATTTGCAATGACTATCACGAAACATTACACGGCTATATGAACGTAAAAAATCGAAAAAATTATATTTACACCGCAAAAAATAATGACTTAATCAAGCTATTGATGCTCATTTAGAATGATTTTTGAAATAATATTGATTTTTTATCGTTTAAAGAAATGAAGATTCAAAAAATAATATTACATTTGCCCTTCAGAAAAAACATATAAAACTGCATAAAAAAATGGAAGTAAAAAAGTCACCAAAAGCCTCCCTTGAAGACAAAAAGTCACTCTTCGTTTTGATGGGACTTGTTATGGTTTTATCATTATTGTACATCGGGTTTGAATGGACTGAGCACGAAGTAAAGGTTTATGATAGTATCGACACGCAAATGCTTGCCGAAGAAGAAATTGAAATTCAACAAACGCAGCAGGAATTACCCCCACCACCTCCACCACCAGTACCCGATGTTGTGGAAGTTATTAACGTAGTTGAAGATGATGTTATTGTAGAAAGTGTTGAAATCAACACCGAAGACGATAAAAACAAAGAAGTTGTAATAGCTGCTCCTGTTTCTGCACCTGTTGAAGAAGAGGACAATGTAGTTTTCCAAGTTGTTGAAACTATGCCCGCATTCCCTGGAGGTGATCAAGCTCTTTTCAGATTTTTAGGAGAAAACGTTAAATACCCTGTTATTGCACAAGAAAATGGTATTCAAGGACGTGTAATTTGTCAGTTTGTAGTAAATAAAGATGGATCTATTGTTGATGTTGAAGTTGTTCGCCCCGTAGATCCAAGTTTAGATAAAGAGGCTGTACGCGTTATCAAATCGATGCCCAAATGGAGCCCTGGAAAGCAACGCGGAAAATCGGTACGTGTTAAATACACATTACCTGTTAACTTCAAATTACAATAATAAGTTTAAAACATTTTGTAAAGGAACGATTGTACCCCAACGGTAAATCGGCGAATCGAAAGATATAATTGAAAAACCGTTTGGATAAATCCAAACGGTTTTTTGTTCATAAGAAAAAAAATATGCAAACTGAAATCTATCAGGAAAAAGCTGTTTTAGTAGGATTAATAACACAACATCAACCCGAAGAGCGTGCGCGAGAATATTTGGATGAATTAGCATTTTTAGTTGACACAGCTGGCGCTACACCCGAAAAAATATTTTTTCAGCGCGTTGATTATCCCAATCCTAAAACTTTTGTAGGACCAGGTAAATTGCAGGAAATCAAAGAGTATGTGCAAAACAACGAAATAGGTTTGGTCATTTTCGATGACGAACTTTCGCCCAAGCAATTGCGCAATATTGAGAAAGAACTCCAAGTACTTATTTTGGATCGTACCAATTTAATTTTAGATATTTTTGCTAAACGAGCTCAAACTGCCAATGCAAAAACGCAAGTAGAATTGGCTCAGCTACAATACATGCTACCACGCCTCACACGTTTGTGGACGCACTTGGAACGTCAGCAGGGAGGTATTGGCATGCGCGGGCCTGGAGAAACGCAAATTGAAACCGACCGACGCATTATATTAACCAAAATATCGCTACTCAAGCAAAACCTGAAAGACATTGATAAACAGATGGCTACGCAGAGAAAAAATCGTGGTAAAATGGTTCGTGTGGCCTTGGTGGGATACACCAATGTAGGAAAATCAACCTTGATGAACCTGCTTAGCAAATCGGATGTTTTTGCCGAAAATAAACTTTTTGCAACTTTAGATACTACTGTACGCAAAGTAATTATTGAAAACCTGCCTTTTTTGCTGTCGGATACTGTCGGATTTATTCGTAAATTGCCTACTAATTTAATAGAATCGTTTAAATCAACGTTGGATGAGGTTCGAGAGGCAGATTTGCTGCTACATATTGTTGATGTATCGCATCAAAACTTCGAAGAACAATTAGCGGTAGTGAACCAAACCCTTAAAGAAATTGACCCACTCGAAAAACCAACAATATTGGTATTTAACAAAATAGATGCATTTACATTTACCCCTAAGGAGGAAGATGACCTATCGCCACTGAGTCGCGAAAACTACAGCCTAACAGATTTAGAAAAATCATGGATGGGCAAAATGAACGAAAATTGTATCTTTATTTCGGCTCGCGATAAGCTGAATATTGAGCAGCTCAAGACTTTGGTTTACGAAAAAGTAAAGTCCATTCACATTGAGCGTTACCCTTACAACGATTTTTTGTTTCAGAAATACGAAGAATAGTAATGAATACCCATCGCCCATTAACCGACAAAGAAATAGCCACATTAACCGTTTATGGCTGTTCGGCTTCTAATTGGAAAGACGTTTCGGTTGCCAACGATTTTAAACCTGATTTTATTACTAACGTTCATTTTTCAGGAACAGTTCGGCTGGGAACATTCCAGCATGTTTTTGAACTTGCTGGTGGCATTCAAAAACATGCCGGAATATACAATGCCGTTATTCACAATTGCCATATTGGACATGATGTTTTTATCGACAAAATTAATGGATACATTGCTAATTATCAAATTAATGATAAGGCGTATTTAGAAAATATAGATGAACTCTTCGTTGTTGGAAAACCAACTTTTGGTAATGGTGTGCGTGTGGCAACTATGATAGAAAGTGGTGCCCGTGAAGTATCAATTTACCAAAACTTATCAGCCCCTTTGGCTTACATGCTCGCTTTTTACAGGCACAACAAGGCTTTGATTGAAACATTGGAATGCTTAATTGCCGATTATTCAAAAGCCAACTGTGCAGAATACGGAACTATTGGAAAGAGCGTGCAAATGAGGCATTGCGGTAGCATTCGGAATGTAAATATTGGCGATTTTGCAATTCTCGAGGGAGTTAGCAAACTTAGTAATGGAACTATCGTCAGTTCCGAAATGGCAGTAACAACAATTGGAACAGACGTTCAATGCAACGAGTTCATAATTCAATCGGGTAGCACTGTTATCGAAGCATCGATGCTTACACGCTGTTTTGTGGGGCAAGGCTGCTTAATAGGCAAACAATTTTCGGCTATCGACTCACTGCTTTTTGCAAATTTTCAAGGGATGCATGGCGAAGCTGTTTCCATTTTTGCCGGACCATATACCGTTACGCACCATAAAGCTACACTTATGCTAACTGCTCTATATTCTTTTATGAATGCCGGAAGTGGTACAAACTTTAGCAATCACATGTACAAATTAGGTCCCGTGCATCAGGGCATTACAGAACGTGGTGTGAAAACCTCTAGCGATGCATATATAATGTGGCCTGCACGCATAGGAGCTTTTACGGTTGTGTTAGGTCGTCATAAAGGCAATCCGAATATCTCTGCACTGCCTTTTTCATATTTAATGGAGATTGATGGTGAAAGTCATTTAGTACCTGGAATAAATCTACACAGTGCTGGCACTATGCGTGATGTGGAAAAATGGACTCAACGTGATGAACGTAAAGGATGCTATTTAGACCCTATTTGTTTTGACTTTTTATCTCCTTATACCATCTCAAAGGCATTGCAAGGTATTGAAATTTTAAAAGATTTGTTGGCAAAAATGGATAATGTGGCTACTTTTGTTTGGTATGAGAATTGTAAAATAAAACGCTCTGCTATTCGTAAAGGCATAGAACTTTACGAATTTGCAGTAGCCTTGTTTATGGCGCAAACCGTGAAGCAACTTAATATTTATAACGTCATTTTAGCTGTTGAAACATCATATAAGTATTGGGTAGATATGGTTGGATTGGTAGCACCTAAAAGTCAGATTGAACTTCTGATAGCGCAGATAATTTCCGAAAAAATTGGTTTAGATAATATTCAAGAACGGTTCAATTCCATTCATGAAAATTATAAAACCTATTCTCAAATATATGCTGTTCAGTATCTTGAGGCTAAATTTAATAAAACTACGTCGAAGTTTTCTGCCGAAGATGTAGAGCAAATTAGTGCCAATGGGCAGCGAGCCGAAAAAGCTTTACAGGAAATGATTCTGCGTGATGCTCGTAAAGAATTTAATGCAATTGCAAAAATTGGTTTTGGCATTGATGGAGACACCAGCGATAGCGATGCCGACTTTGAAGCCACACGTGGACATTATGAAAATCATCCTTTTGTGAATAAATTATTAAATAAAAAATAATTTGCAATTTTTTTGCCTGAAAAGCTTAAAATGCATTTGTTTTATTATCTTTGTGCTAAATAAGTTTTACTTTTGATAAAAATTACTATGAGTGTACTTCAGCTGATAAAATCAGATCCCTATTTAGAAGCCTATGCAGGTGCTATTACCGGCAGATACGATTATTTTAAACTAGTTGAAAAAAAACTTATTGGTGATAATAAATCATTGTCCGATTTTGCTTCAGGATACCTTTATTTTGGTTTGCACCATGTAGTTGATGCTTGGATTTTTAGAGAATGGGCTCCCAATGCTACAGCCATTTTTTTGATTGGTGATTTTAACAACTGGCAACGTGTTCCCGATTATCAGCTTAAAAAATTAGCCAATGGCATTTGGGAAATAAAACTTCCTGAGTATGCCATGGCTCACATGCAGTTATACAAATTACTTGTTGAATGGGAAGGTGGCTCCGGCGAACGTATTCCGGCTTGGACTCGCAGGGTAGTGCAAGATGAAAATACTAAAATTTTCAGTGCTCAGGTTTGGCATCCTATCAAAACATTCAAATTTAAAATTTCTCAATTTGTTCCAGTCAAAGACCCCCTACTTGTTTACGAATGCCACATTGGCATGTCGGGCTCTGAAGAAAAAGTATCAACGTACACTGAATTTCGGCAACACGTTTTACCACGCATAGTCAAAGGCGGGTATAATTGCATTCAAATTATGGCTATCCAAGAGCATCCTTATTACGGCTCTTTCGGCTATCATGTTTCTAATTTTTTTGCTTCCTCATCGCGTTTCGGTACTCCCGAAGAGCTCAAACAATTGATTGACGAAGCACATCAAAATAACATTGCGGTGATAATGGACATTGTACATTCGCACGCTGTAAAAAATGAAGTAGAAGGATTAGGACGTTTCGATGGCACTCCGTATCAGTATTTTCACGGTGGCTCGCGTCGCGAACATCCGGCTTGGGATTCACTATGCTTCGATTATGCAAAACCTGCTGTTTTGCACTTTTTACTCTCTAACTGTAAATTTTGGTTAGAGGAATATAAATTTGATGGGTTTCGCTTTGATGGAGTAACTTCTATGATTTACCGCAGCCACGGATTGGGAGAAGATTTTAATGGTTACGATTCTTATTATAATCTTAATCAGGATGGTGATGCGCTTTGTTATCTTACTTTGGCCAATCAATTGATTCACGAGGTAAATCCAAATGCGATTACTATTGCCGAAGAGATGAGTGGAATGCCTGGGTTGGCAACCAAAACAACCGATGGAGGACTTGGTTTTGACTACCGATTAGCTATGGGAATTCCGGATTTTTGGATAAAATATATCAAAGAGGTAAAAGATGAGGATTGGAAACCTGGACATATTTTATGGGAGCTTACAAACCGAAGACCCGAAGAAAAAACTATTAACTACGCCGAAAGCCATGATCAGGCTTTAGTTGGTGACAAAACAATTATTTTTCGATTGATTGATGCTGATATGTATTGGCACATGAAAATTGGCGATGGCACTTTGTTGGTTGATAGAGGGGTAGCTTTGCACAAAATGATTCGTTTGATTACCGCAGCATCAATCAATGGAGGTTATTTAAACTTTATGGGAAATGAATTTGGTCATCCGGAGTGGATTGATTTCCCGCGTCAGGGCAATAACTGGTCATACAAATATGCTCGCCGACAATGGGATTTGGTGGACAATACAAATTATTATTACAGTGCGCTTGGTAAATTTGATAGCGCTATGTTAGCGCTAATAAATTCGCAAAAAGCATTCAATACGAGTTCCATCGAAACAGTTTGGGACAACGAAGGTGACAAAATAGTAGCATTTCGTAGAAATGATTACGTTTTTATTTTTAATTTTAATGGAGAAAAATCATTTACCGACTATGGGATTTTACTTGAAAAAGGAACATACAAAATTGTATTAAATACTGACAGTGTATCTTTTGGCGGATTCGGACTTATTGATGAATACTTGGCTTATATCAGTTCCAATAAGCCTGCTCATGAATCGGGTAAAGAATGGGTAAAAATTTACTTGCCAGCTCGAACGGCTATCGTTTTGAAAAAGCAGTAACTAATTTTCTTTTTAAAAACAAAGCAACCGTCAAGAAAATCATTCTCGATGGTTGCTTTTTTTTTATAGGTCGAAATCCAATTTTAGACTTTATACACGTCCACGTTTTCTACATCAAATGTTTTGATAAAAGCAGCATGCCGGCGAACTTCTACTTCGCCGAAGTTAAGATAAACCTCTGCCGATTTACGGAACTGATCTTCTTTGTCGCGGGTAGCATCAATAAAGAGCAAATAGCTCATAATGATATGACCAGCCATCTCTACTAATCTACGAGCCTGAAAATCAGTATATTCTTGATTTTTAATTTCATTAACACGATTTACAGAGTTTGCAAATAAATTCGTCATTATTTGTAGCCGCTTGCGAAACGATGAAAATTCAACTTTGATGGGCTGTGCATCGTAATCGTGAATTATTTTTAAATAATTTCCTGTTGTTACGTGCCGGATAGCAGCTACAACTTGCAATTGCGAAGTGCCTTCGTAAATAGTCATAATGCGTGCATCACGAAATAATCGTTCGCAGGCATAATCTTTCATAAAACCTGAACCACCATGTACCTGAATAGTATCGTAAGCATTTTGATTTGCATATTCGCTCGAAAACATTTTCAGCATGGGCGTTAGTGCATCAGCCAGTTTGGAGTATTCTTTATAATCGGCTTTTTCTTCGGCGCTCAATTTGCGTTCCACCTCAATTGCTTCATAAGCCTTGTAAATATCTACAAAACGGGTCGTTTCGTACAACAAGGCACGCGAAGCATCCAATTTTGCTTTGATAATAGAAACCATTTCGAATACAGCCGGAAATTCGATGATTGCTTTTCCAAACTGACGACGTTCGCGGGCATAATTTAACGCCTCGATGTAAGCAGCTGATGAAAGACCGACCGACTGGGCACCAATGCCTAAGCGAGCGCCATTCATCAGCGACATCACATACTTGATAAGCCCCATACGGCGCGTACCGACCATGCGTGCTGGTGTGTTTGTAAATACTAATTCGCATGTTGGTGAACCTTTGATACCCAATTTATTTTCAATACGGCGCACCAATACAGTGTGATCGTGCTTATTTTCGGCTACGAAATAAGACAAGCCTCTCCCATCGTTTGTTCCGTCTTCGGAACGGGCTAAAACAAGTTTTATTTGCGCATCGCCATTGGTTATAAATCGTTTTACGCCATTCAAATACCACAATCCATCCTGCTCGTTGTAGGTAGCTTTAAGCTGTACAGCCTGCAAATCGGAGCCCGCATCAGGCTCTGTTAGGTCCATGGAGCAGGTAGCACCATCGCACACTAAAGGCAAAAATTCATTTTTTATGTCATCGGAAGCAAACTCCGAGATCGTTTCGGCACAATCCTGAAGTCCCCAAATATTAGCAAAGCCAGCATCGGCGCGCGAAACCATTTCGCCTGACATGACATAAGCCACCATTGGGAAATTTAAGCCACCATACTGACGTGGCAGGGTGATGCCATACACACCAGCCTTTGTTAAGGCTTCATGATTTTCCTGCGTGCCTCGCGCATATTTCACACGGCTATTAATCACTTCGGGACCATCGTGATCCACACTTTCGGCATTTGGGGCAATCACATCGCCACAAATACCACCAATAATTTCAAGTACCTTTTCATAATTATCCACCGCATCTTCAAAATCGCGCGAGGCATAATCGTATTTATCTTTTTCAGCAAAGTTACGCTCCTTGAGAGCAACTATTTTAGGCATTAAAGGATGCGAAAGCTGAAATTTTAAAGTTGGATTGTCGTTAAAAAAGTTCATATCTATTTGCTATTTTTCTTGTAGTACTTAATCATTTTTGGAATAACATCTTCTACATTGCCTGTGATAACGTAATCGGCAATGCTGTTGATAGGTGCTTTGGGGTCGTTGTTGATAGCTATAATCATAGCGCTCTCTTGCATTCCTGCAATGTGTTGTATTTGTCCCGAAATACCACAAGCAATATACAATTTAGGACGTACGGTGGTTCCAGTCTGTCCTATTTGTCGTTCATGATCTGTAAAACCAGCATCTACGGCAGCGCGTGAAGCACCAACCTCGGCACCCAAGGTATCGGCAAGGTCAAAAAGTAAATGAAAGTTTTCGGCACTTCCCACACCGTAACCTCCCGAAACGATAATAGGTGAATTTTTTATGTTTAGTTTCGATTTTTCGATATGACGTTCAATAACTTCCACAACAAAATCAGTATCTGCAACATATTTCGCCAGGTCTAATTTTTTGGTTTTTCCAACATATTTGGGGTCTCTGATTTCTTTTTTCATAACGCCTTCGCGTACAGTTGCCATTTGAGGCCGACAATCGGGATTAACAATGGTAGCAACAATATTACCCCCAAATGCAGGGCGAATTTGGTACAAAAGATGTTCGTATGTTTTGCCTGCTTTTTTATCTTCGTAAGTACCAATTTCGAGCGAAGTACAATCAGCCGTTAAGCCACTAAACAACGCTGAAGAAACACGAGGTCCCAAATCGCGCCCAATGGAAGTAGCACCCATAAGGGCAATTTGAGGTTTTTCTTCTTTAAACAAACTTACCAACAGCGCAGTGTGCGGCATGGTTGTGTAGGGGAACATTCGTTTGTCGTCAGCTACATAGAGGGTATCCACACCATATTGAAAAACCTGCGATCCTACGCTGTCCAATTTATACCCGGCTGCCACAGCTTCGAGTTTGCAATTCAATTCGTCAGCAAGCGTTCGCCCTTTGGTAAGAAGTTCCAAACTAACATCACCAACAATGCTGTCCTCAATTTCAAGATATACAATAATATTATTCATGCTCTATATAAAGGAATTTTAGTTACAAATTACTTGTTTACAAATTATTTTTCAACCAATGGTATGGTTTGTAATGAGTTCTTTCATTAAACTTTCTATTTCAAAGTCGGAACCCGTAAGTCGTTTACTCTCTTTGGCAGTAAAAACTACATTTTCAATCTGTTTAACTTTGGTGGGAGAACCCGAAAGTCCAAGCCATTGCGGGTCGTGCTCAATTTGGCTCACGCCCCATTCTTCAATGTTCAAATAAGGATGACTTGTATATAAATCAGTGTAATCAGAACCCGACTCCTGTTTTTCGGTGAGTGTTGCGGCATGTTTATATTTCATAGTAAGCTTTGCATGGCGTGGACGACAATCAGGAGCCGTACCATTCACAGTAATAAGCATTGGTAATGGTCCTTTTACAACTTCAACGCCACGTTCGAGGCGCCTTTTCACGGTAATTTCAGAGCTGTTACAATCCAAAATTTCTTCGGTGTAAGTAATTTGAGGCAAACCTAATTTTTCGGCAACCTGCGGCCCTACTTGTGCCGTGTCGCCATCAATAGCTTGCCTACCACAAACAATAACATCTACTTTTCCTAAGCGACGGATGGCACATGCCAGGGCGTAAGAAGTGGCTAAAGTATCGGAACCGGCAAACTCTCTACCACTAAGCAGGTATCCGCCATCGGCACCACGATACATGCTTTCGCGAATAATTTCGGCTGCGCGTGCAGGTCCCATTGTAAGCACGTGAACTGATGCTCCTTCAATTTTTGATTTTAATCGTAATGCTTGTTCCAAAGCATTTAAGTCTTCGGGATTGTAAATGGCTGCAAGTGCGGCACGATTTACTGTTCCATCCGCTTTCATGGCATCTTTCCCTACATTGCGCGTGTCAGGAACCTGCTTAGCAAGAACTAAAATTTTAAAACTCATTTTGTGTGATATTTTGGGTTAATAATAAATTTAAGCTTAAATAAAAAAAACACCATAAAAAATGAACTTTATAAACTATATTGTTGTTTATGGGGCTTTTTTTTGGTGACACGCAAAAATAGCAGTTTTAAATGAACCTGCAAGCACTCAAATAAAAATATTCTGATAGAAGAAAAAAAATGAAGAAAAAAATGAAGAAAATTATCTCCTAAAAAAATTAAGCGTGAAACTTTTCACAAAGTCTCACGCTTGTATAGGTATTAGTTTTTTAAGGTATAAAAAAGATTGTGTTGTTTAGTTAACGGTGGCAAAGAAACAGTCTTTTTGTTAGTGCTACAACCTCAAAAATATGTTTTACAACCTGATTTTATACATAAAATGATTTCCAAAGGACTTGTACGGCATTCCAATACGGATTAAAATACTGAAAATCATAATTTTATATTTATTGTGTGTGAAATACTAATTAAAATTAAACTTCCGATATTTTTTTTTGAATTGACAAAAAGAAAGGTATTTAACTAAAATTCAAAAAAAACCTTTCCTTTAGCGGTAAACTTTTAAAGCAAGTAGCTTCTTGTTTTCATTTTTTCGCCAAAACCAGTCATTCACTTTGTAGCTAACCCAAGCACTTGCGGTGCCCAGCACAGCCCCAGCTAACACATCCGAAGGATAATGCACCCCCAGATTCATACGCGAATAACCCACACTGCAAGCCCATAGGTAACTCGGGACTATCACGTACCATTTGGGATACTTGATAATCAGCGAGGTAGCGGTAGCAAAAGCCAGTGAGGTGTGTCCCGAAGGCATCGATTGGTGGTAAAGTGCCTGATAAGCAAGTATTTCATCGGGGTAGGTAAATGGAGGTCTATCGCGGTTTATAATGTGCTTAAGCGAATACGTTAAAACTCCATCAACCCCAATTGCAGCAGTGCAATAAATAGCATTTTTGAGCAATTTATCGTCGTGCTTGAAGAGTGCCACAACAGCCATTGTTGCAGGCGTAGAAAATGCAACGAAAGTGGTCGTATTTGAAATTGCAAGTGAGAAATTAACAGTCTGCGAAATGCCATTTATATCTTTAAGAATTTTTAAATCAATATTTTGAGCATATATTTGCATCATTAGGGCTTTTATTATACTTAAAAGCAAAATAATTGTCGTAAATTTGTACTTCATTTTTTAAATTTTGGGCAAAGATAGTACTTTCATCATTAAAATCGAAATGAAATTGACAATTAATTAGTAGCAGTAATGAATAAGAAACTTTTAGAAACAGTAAAGCAATTATCAGATATTGAGGATTTTAAAGATGTTTGCCACCAGCAAAATGAGTTTACATCCATGCCTTCAATAGACGTTTTAGGCGAAATAGTTACCTTAACACGCTCCATCCTCTTTCCCGGATATTATGGAAATGCTGCTGTAAATTCTAAAAGTATGCTTTATCACATCGGCGTTAACGTAGATAAATTGCTGGTGCTACTTTCTACGCAAATTAAGGCGGGATTAGTTTTCGAAAAAAACACACAAGATTTACCCTGTAACGATTTTGATACCTGTTCCCGAGAAATAGCACGCAAATTTATCATGCAATTACCTATTATTCGTCAGAAGTTGCATACCGATGTGGTAGCAGCTTTCAATGGAGATCCTGCTGCCAAAAGTTTCGGTGAAGTCATTTTTTGTTATCCAGGCTTGCGAGCCATTACCAATTACCGCATTGCCCATGCACTTTTAAAGCTCGAAGTGCCGCTTATTCCTCGTATTATCAGCGAAATAGCACATTCTGAAACGGGTATTGACATTCATCCGGGAGCAACCATAGGTGAGTATTTTACCATAGATCACGGCACAGGTGTGGTAATTGGAGAAACAGCCATATTAGGGAATAATGTAAAAATGTATCAAGGCGTAACTTTGGGAGCCAAAAGTTTTGAACTCGATGTAAACGGCAATCCCATTAAGGGCATTCAAAGGCATCCTCGTATTGGAAACAATGTGATAATCTATTCTAATTCGACTATTTTAGGAACTATCATGGTGGGTGATGGCGCTATCATAGGTGGAAATATATGGGTAGATAAAGATGTTGCTCCTGGTTCGAAAATCGTGCAAAGGTATTAAAAACAACATGAATAAGCTACGCGCAAAATGATATTGAAAACTGTTAATCGACAATGAATACAAAGGAATTAATTTCAAATTTGAGTGTACGATGTGGGCTTTCCAAAACAGATGCCGAGCAATTGTTAGAGACAACGATCCTCACTTTGAGTGAACTGCTTAAAGCGGGCAAAAGTGTTAGCATTTTGGGCTTTGGAAATTTAGAAGTACGCAAAAAAGAAGAAAGACTTTCGGTGCATCCTGCCACTCAGGTTCGTACGCTGATTCCACCCAAATTAGTTGTTAATTTCAAGCAAAGCACAAAATTAAAAGACAAATTAAAATATGTAAAATTATGAGCAAAGATAAAGTTTCATCGCACGAAATGGTTGAAATGGTTGCCGCTAAATTGTCGGTAAACAAAAGCGTAGCCGAAGAATTTCTCAAGTCGCTATTTGCTGAAATTGAACAGAATTTATTAAATGGTGAACCTGTAAAAATAAAAGATTTAGGTACTTTCAAATTGCAATGGAATGAGCCTCGTAAAAGCGTGAATGTACAAACGGGTGAAGTTTTCACTATAGAAGGATACAATAAAGTGGTTTTCATTCCAGAGGCTGATTTAAAACAACAAGTAAATGAGCCATTTGCACATTTAGAAGCCATTACATTGGAACAAAACACGATTCCAGTAACCGAAATTGAACCTGAAAATCCCGAAAAATTAGACTCGTTGCGTAACATAACCGAGCAAGCCACGGAAATAAAAGATATTTTGTTGGAAATTAAAGCATTATCACGACAACATGAAAACAGCCAAAGCGAGCATACGACAATCGAAACGAACAACGAAATAGAAATTGAATTGCCAAAACCTGATACAGAACTGGAATCGGAACCAGCAATAGAACCAAATACAGATACAAATCTCATTACTGAACAAACTCAAGCCCCCCTACAGATTCCCGACTACGATTTAATTCTGTTAGACGAAGAAGCGGACGTGCAAGGTGAAACAACAGAAAAACAGGTAACAATATTGGCAGAAAAGGAACCGGAGTTTGCAACTCAATTAGTGCCTGAGCCAACCGAGCCAACTTCTATCGAGCCTGAAATAGAGGATATACCTGAGACTGCCCCTGTAATGGAACCACAGATGGAACCACAGCTGGAGTATGAAAAATATAAAGAGCCTGAAATTGAGCCTAAAATTGAAAATCAACCAATTACAGAACCTGATTATGATTCAAATACGAATTCCATCAATGACAATTCTTCTAACACGGGGCATCCTATGTTAGAAAACAAAAAAACAAAGAAACATAAAAAAGGAAAATTCTGGCTTGTATTATTTATAATTATTATCGTTTTAAGCGGTGCATGGTCGGCGGTATATTTTTCATCATCTTGTGTACAGTGTTGGTTTCAATACACGGTAATGTCCGAAGAAAACAAGCAGCGTGTTTCTGAAATTGAATTACAAGTTGGTAGCTGGTTTCAAAACATTTTCAGTAAGGAAAAGCCTGCTGCAAAAATCGTTGCACCCAAAACAACTGCATTGGCTCCAGTAGTAAAAGTTGCCAATGACTCGATTGCAGCCGACAGCACAACAACACCCAATAGCGAAAATGCACAAACGGTTATTAACGAAAAAGCTGATGCGCTGCAAAAAATATTTGATAAACCAAGAGAATACACCAAATTTATTGGTTCGGAACAAGTAAAGGAAGGTACTCGCTTGATGAATATCTCACTTAAATACTACAAGCACAAAGATTTCTGGATTTATATATACGAAGCTAACGGCGAAACTATTGTACATCCCGACAGATTGAAGGCGGGTTCAATCATTCAAATTCCACAGGTGGATGCTCGATTGATAAACCCACGCGACCCTCGTTGTATAAAATACGCCAAAGAGCTCCAAAAAATTTACATCGGAAAAGAATAAACACACAGAATTACCGCTGAAAGTCCTGTTTTTTTATAACTCAGGACTTTTTTTTGTGTTCAGTTATCTTAAAAAAAGACCTAAAATGCCTTGTAATAAGGGACTATGTATTAATAATCTAAATTCAGGTTAATAGTTATTAAATCAGAATTTTAACACATCATTTAATTGTATTTTTGCTAACCAAATTAAAAATAGAAAATTAAAATACTCACTATGGATCAAATGGTTGATATTAGAGAACTTAACGAACGCATTGAAAAGCAAAGCGCTTTTGTTGATGCCTTGGTTATGGGTATGGACAAAGTGATAGTTGGTCAGAAACATCTGATTGAATCGCTGCTTATTGGCTTATTGTCCGACGGTCATATTTTACTGGAGGGCGTACCCGGATTGGCTAAAACATTAGCTATCAAAACACTCTCCGATTTAATAAAATGTGATTTCAGTCGTATTCAGTTCACCCCCGATTTGTTGCCAGCCGATGTGGTTGGAACCATGATTTACAGTCAGAAAAAAGAAGAATTTAGCATTAAAAAAGGACCAATTTTTTCAAATTTGGTGCTTGCCGATGAAATAAACCGTGCACCTGCAAAAGTACAAAGTGCACTGCTGGAAGCTATGCAAGAGCGTCAAGTTACTATTGGCGAAAACACCTACAAATTAGAAGAACCATTTTTGGTAATGGCTACTCAAAATCCGATAGAACAAGAAGGAACTTATCCACTTCCAGAAGCTCAGGTGGACCGTTTTATGCTCAAGGTAGTTATTAAATATCCCAAAAAAGAGGAAGAGAAGTTGATAATACGACAAAATCTGCTCAAGGAAAAACCTCACGTTGCTCCCATTTTAACACCTAAAGACATTATTGCAGCGCGTGATATAGTTAGACAAGTGTATATCGACGAAAAAATTGAGCGTTACATTGTTGATATCGTTTTTGCTACACGCTTTCCGCAAGATTATGGTTTGGATAGCTTAACCGAAATGATTTCGTTTGGTGCCTCGCCACGTGCTTCTATCAATTTAGCGCTGGCATCTCGCGCTTATGCTTTTATCAAACGCCGCGGTTACGTTATTCCCGAAGATATTCGTGCAGTATGCTACGATGTGTTGCGCCACCGTATCGGATTGAGTTACGAGGCTGAGGCAAACAACATGACATCGGACGAAATAATTACTGAAATTTTGAACACCGTTGAAGTACCGTAATTTTCAAAGTGGAAACAAGTGAAATTTTAAAAAAAGTTCGCAAGATTGAGATTAAATCACGCGGTTTATCCAAAAATATCTTTGCGGGTGAATACCATTCGGCATTCAAGGGAAGAGGTATGACTTTTGCCGAAGTGCGTGAATATCAATACGGCGACGATATCCGCTCTATCGACTGGAATGTTACTGCTCGCTTTAATCATCCCTACATCAAAGTGTTTGAAGAGGAACGCGAACTCACCGTAGTGTTGCTGGTAGATGTTTCGGGCAGCAAAGACTTTGGTACAGTAAAGCAAATGAAGCGTGATATTTTCACTGAAATGGCTGCTACAATTGCTTTTTCAACCATTCAGAACAACGACAAAATTGGGGTAATATTTTTCTCCGATAAGATAGAAAAATTTATCCCTCCGAAGAAAGGCAAAAAGCATGTGCTCCATATTATTCGCGAGCTTATTGACTTTAAGCCACAAAGCAACTTAACCGATATTGGTGCTGCTCTACGCTATTTCACCAATGCAATTAAAAAAAGCTCTACGGCTTTCATTATTTCCGATTTTTTTGATAGTAATTTTGAAAAAGAACTTACAATTGCCAATCGAAAGCACGACGTTGTAGCTTTGCAGGTTTACGACATACGTGAAACTGAGTTGCCCGATGTAGGACTTGTGAAACTAAAAGATGCTGAAACTGGTGAGCGCATCTGGGTTGATACCTCGGATAAGCGCCTCCGCAAATCGTACAAACACAGCTGGGGCGAAAACCAACTTGCCTTGCAAAAAACTTTCACAAAATCAGGTGTCGATTTTGTGTCAATGACTACTTCGGACGATTATGTGCGATCTCTGATGAAACTATTCAAAATGCGTGCATAGCCTCATGAACTATAATTTATGACAAAGATTCGAGTTTCTATCATATTTTTTTTGTTTGCAATAGGCTTACAAGCTTATTCGCAATCAGTTACAGTGAATGCTATATTGGATTCGACTGCAATTCGCATTGGTAGTCAGGCTACGCTGAAATTTGAAATTAGTCAGAAGTCAGGGCAAAAAGTCATCGCTCCGAACTTTTCAGATTCCATTCCTGGTGGACTGGAAATTGTGGAAAATTTGAAAACGGACACGACTAAAACAGACCAAGGGCTTTTGTTAATTTCAAAAAAAATAGTGCTAACAGGCTTTACTGATTCGCTTCACTACATACCACCTTTCCCATTTGTAGTTGATGGTGATACTATTTGGACTAAATCGTTGTCGCTTAAGGTGGTGCAGCCATTCAAAATTGATACTGCCTCCAACCAAATTGCCGACATAAAGCCAGTTATGGAACCTCCATTCAATTGGAAAGGACTGCTGCGAATTTTAGCACTAATACTGTTAGTTATCGATTTTGGGTTGCTTATTTTTTATATTTTCAAAATGTTTTATCGTAAAAAAGATAAAGCCGAAATAAAAAATTTAGAACCCGAATTACCTGCCCACATCATTGCGCTTGCTAAATTGGACAGACTAAAAAAAGAAAAATCGTGGCAACAGAATCGGACCAAACAATTTCACACGGAACTTGCCGATGTGGTTCGTGAATACTGCGAGCGAACATTTTTAATACCTTGTTTGGAAATGACTTCGGACGAAATAATTTCTAATTTGAACCATTTGCGTATAGAGAATAAAACAGCCTATAATGCTTTGAACCAGATACTTCGATTAGCCGATTTGGTGAAATTTGCCAAATGGGATGCCATGCCCGATGAAAACGAATTGAGTTTATCAAATGCTTATTTGTTTGTGAACGAAACGAAAATTGAGATGATAGCCGAAGTTAAAGAAACTGACAAAAAATGACGTTTAACAATCCCGAATACTTATTTCTTCTTTTACTGCTAATACCAATGATTTATTGGTACTTAAAAGAAATGCACAAGTCGGATGCGAGCTTGCAAATATCCTCTCATCGCAATTTGAAGCAGTTTAGCAAAAGCAATAAAGTAAAATTGCTCCATCTGCCTTTTGTATTCCGTACCTTAGCACTGATTGCACTAATTTTTGCCATTGCGCGTCCGCAAGCTTCCAACTCATGGCGCACCCAAAATACCGAAGGCATTGACATTATGCTTGCTTTAGACATTTCGGGAACCATGATGGCAGAAGATTTGAAACCCAATCGTTTGGAAGCATCGAAAGATGTAGCTACCGAATTTATTCTTTCACGCCCAAATGATAACATCGGTTTGGTAGTTTTCTCGGGCGAAAGTTTTACGCAATGCCCACTCACCACCGACCATGCCGTACTTGTCAATCTGTTTAAAGGCGTTAAGTATGGTATGATTGAAGATGGCACTGCCATAGGGCTTGGACTTGCAAATGCCATTAATCGAATTAAAGAAAGCAAAACCAAATCGAAAGTAATTATTTTACTCACCGACGGATCCAACAATCGGGGCGACATTGCTCCGATAACAGCAGCCGAAATTGCCAAAACATTTGGTATCCGTGTATATGCCATTGGCGTTGGTTCGTATGGAATGGTCAACATACCCGTTCAGACGCCCATGGGCATGCAATATCAACAAATGGAATCGGAATTTGACGAAAAATCCTTACAGGAAATAGCGTCTATGACGGGTGGTAATTATTTTAGAGCAACCAACAACAGTAAATTACGTAGCATTTACAAAGAAATTGACCAATTAGAAAAAACAAAAATTAGTGTAAGAGAATATAGTAAAAAGGACGAGCAATTTTATCTATTTGCCTTGTTGGCATTTTTATTTGCGCTCTCCGAAGTGTTGCTACGAGTTACTGTTTTAAAAAAAATACCTTGATAATTTAGCGTTATGTTTCGATTTGCACATCCCGAATACTTATTCTTGTTACTAACAATTCCTGTATTGATAGCTCTTTTTGTGTATTCACAAATCAGGCGTCGTCAAAAAATAAAACTTTTTGGGAATCCAGTTTTACTTGCCGAGCTCATGCCGTATGTTTCTTTTATTCGTCCACAAGTAAAGTTTTATATTCAACTGACAGCCATTATATTACTAATCTTAGTGTTGGCTCAGCCGCAGTTTGGCACCAAAATGGAAAAAGAGAAGCGAAAAGGAATTGAGGTCATGATTGCGTTAGACGTATCAAACTCTATGTTAGCACAAGACATTGCTCCGAATCGTTTAGAAAAATCAAAGCAGATACTTTCTAAATTGGTGGATAATATGACCGATGATAAGGTTGGCTTAGTAGTTTTTGCAGGCGATGCTTACACACAGCTTCCTATTACCGTAGATTATGTATCGGCGAAAATGTTTTTGAACACTATAAGTCCTAAACTTATACCGCGCCAAGGCACAGCCATTGGAAGCGCCATTGACCTATGTATCAAATCTTTCGGCGAAAAATCGACAGCAAGCCGTGCTATCATTGTGATTACCGATGGTGAAAACCATGAAGATGATGCTTTGGGAGCTGCCCAATTAGCACAAGAAAATGGTATCGTGTTACATGTAGTGGGTATGGGAAAAACAGAAGGAGCGCCAATACCGGTTGAAGGCACCATGAGTTTTTGGAAAGACAAAGATGGTAATGTGGTAGTGTCGAAACTCAACGAAGAGATGTGCAAAAACATTGCCGCAGCAGGAAAAGGAACTTATGTGAGAGCCGATAATTCCAGTGCTGCCTATCGCGTTATAAATAATGAATTAGACAAAATGGCGAAAGCTGAAATTAAAACGCAAGTTTTTTCGGACTACAACGAGCAGTTTCAATCTTTTGCCCTATTGGCATTGATGCTCCTTATTATAGACAGTTTTATTTTTGACCGACAAAACAAGCGATTTAGCAAATGGAAAATATTCAATCTGAAAGAAAAAATGATTGGAAAATGAAACGAACATACCTATATAGCTTATTGATATTATTCGTATTACCGCTTGCTGCGCAAGAGGAAAGTGGTGATGTACGAACAGGAAATAAACTTTACAAGTCAGAAAAATTTGTAGATGCCGAAAATGCTTACCGCAAAGGATTGCATAAAAATCCAGCTTCATTTGAAGCAACATATAATTTGGGAAATGCACTTTTCAAACAAAAGAAATATCCCGAAGCATTGGAACAATTTCAAAAAGCACTTAGCATGAAGCCATCTGCCAAGGATAAAATTGCTGCAGGATTTCACAATGCAGGAAATGCGCTCTTTGCCAACAAAAAGTATCAAGAAAGTATTGACGCCTATAAAATGGCATTGAAAGCAAATCCGAAAGATGACGATACACGTTATAATTTAGCTTACGCACAAATGATGCTCAAGAAACAGCAACAAGAGCAGAAGAAAAATCAGGATAAAAACAAAGAAAACAAGCAGGATCAGAAGCAACATCAGAAACAAAATCAAGACCAAAAACAGCAACAGCAGCAGCAATCACAGCCCAAAATATCCAAGCAAAACGCTCAGCAGATTTTAGATGCTTTGATGCAAGACGAAAAGAAAACGCTTGAAAAGAATAAAAAACAAGCAGCAAGAGGTCAGAAAAGTGCTGAAAAAGATTGGTAAAATAGTTCGTAGAGTTTGGGGTTTGAAGTTAAAAGATGAACTTATAACATTTAGAAATAACTGTATGAGAATTAAAAGTGTAATACGTATTGTTTTATTATTCATTGTATTGGTAACGAACACAGCACCAGTATGGGCTCAAGAACCTGTTCGCCTCTCGGCTTCGGCACCATCAACAGTTGTTTTAGATCAACCTTTCCAGTTGGTTTATACCGTTAATGCAACGGGCAAAGAGCTCCATACAGGTGATTTTGGTACCTTCGAGACACTTGCAGGTCCTTTTGAATCACGCAGTTCAAGTTACCAAATTGTGAACGGAAAAACTTCTTCATCAGTTTCCGTATCATACACATACACACTACAAGCCACCAAAACAGGTAGCTTTACAATTTCGTCGGCAAGCATAATTGTTGATGGAAAAAAATACAACTCGAACGGATTATCCATCAAAGTACTTCCTGCCGACGATAACGCACAGCCCCGAAGCTCACGGAAAGAAACCTCAGCAGCTTCTGGTCAAAAGTTTGGCAACGACCAGGTATTTATTCGTGCACAATTTTCTAAATCAGATATTTACGAACAGGAACCAGTTCTGATTACGTATAAACTATATACCTTGCTGGATGTAGTTCAATGTGCTAACAAAAAAATGCCTGATTTTAGTGGCTTTATGAAAAACGACATTGAGCTTTCTCAAAACAAACAATTTTCGTACGAAAATTTTAATGGGCGCAATTATGGCACTGTTGTTTTGTATCAAGCACTGTTATATCCGCAGCAAGCTGGTAAACTAAAAATAGACAAAGCAATTTTTGAGGCAGTGATCCGCGTGCAGAGTAAACAACAAGTGCGCAGTATTTTCGACGACTTTTTTGATTCCTATTCCAATGTGCAAAAAACGATTACCGCTCCAGCTACCGAAGTAAACGTTATGGCTTTACCAAGCAACAAACCGGCTGGCTTTTCGGGCACTGTGGGTTCCTTGTCACTAACATCTACCTTGTCGGCTCAACAAGTAAAAGCAAACGATGCAGTAACCCTGAAAATAATTATACAAGGCAATGGAAATCTGAAACTATTACCAACACCTGAAATTAAATTCCCTGACGATTTTGAAGTGTATGACCCCAAAGTAACTAACAATTTCAAAACAAGTACAAACGGCATTTCTGGCTCCAAAATCATTGAATATGTTTTCATTCCGCGACATGGAGGTGAATTTCAAATACCGGCTGCAACGGTTTCATATTTTGATATTAAATCCCGTAGCTACAAATCATTACAATCTCCCATTTACACAATCAATGTGTCGAAAGCAGATGGCGAAAGCACAACCATTGTAAGCAATAATGTTGTTAATAAGGAAGATGTAAAACAATTGGGTAATGATATTCGCTATATCGCTACGAATAATTTTGAACCCCAAAAACCAGAAAAACCTATTTTTGGCAGTTACATTTCGTGGATAGCTTATTTGTTTCCTATATTACTCAGTACAATTCTATTTTTTGCTTTTCGCAAACAAGCACAGGAAAATGCCAATATTGGTTTTGTAAAAAATAAAAAAGCAAATAAGGTGGCTTTGAAAAGACTTAAGTTAGCTGCAAAACTACTTGCCGAAGGTAAGAAAGAGCTTTTCTACGAAGAAATTATGAAAGCAGTGTGGAATTATTTAAGCGACAAGCTTACCATACCTGTTGCCAATCTTACGAAAGAAAATGTGACAACTGAATTAGCTAATCTGCAGGTTGCCAACACATTGATAGAACAATTCACTAGCATATTAAATACTTGTGAGTTTGCGCGTTATGCGCCCAACACAGGGAAAGATGCCATGGGGAACTTATATGACGAATCGATTGCGGCTATTAGCCAACTCGAAAACACAATGAGGAAGTAAAATTAGCAACGGAAATAAAAACATACAACATAAAGGTACAACAAACTCTACGATGCACGATAACACCAAACATATTATGCGTATCAACCTAACAAATTATGCATTGATAAGACTCCTAATAGGTTTCATTTTAGTAGTAAGTTCTATAAGCTTATCAGCACAAAATGAAGAAATTAAAAGGGCAAATGCTGCTTACAAGAACAAGAATTATATCGAAGCAGCTCATCAATATGAGCTAATCTCAAAAAAATACGGCGTATCCCCTTACTTATTCTACAATACGGGCAATGCATACTATAAAGCAAACGAAATTGGCAAGTCCATTCTAAACTACGAACGAGCCCTGCGACTTGCGCCCAATTACGAAGATGCAAAAACCAATTTAGAATTTGCACAACTCAAAGTTGTAGATAATATTGTTCAGGTGCCTCCATTTTTTCTTAAGCGTTGGATTGAATTTATTATAAAATTAGTATCTGTTGACGGCTGGTTCTACATAAGTATAGTGTCTTTGTTAGTAGCTTTAGCTTGCTTCTTGTTTTTTGTATTTGGCAATGTTGTTATTTGGCGTAAATTAAGTTTCTACTCGGCATTTGTATTATTATCTTTTTCATTAGTTTTTGGCATTTCTGCCGCCGTTCGCAAAAGCCAATTCACAGATCATTCTTCGGCTATTGTGATGGCAGGGGTAATGAATGTAAAAAGTTCTCCCGACAAAAGTGGTACGGACTTATTTCAACTTCATGAAGGTACTAAAGTTTTAATTAACAGTGTGCTTGACGAATGGGTAGAAATAAAAGTGGGTAATGGAAATGTTGGTTGGGTAGTTGCCGATCAGCTGGCAGTTATTAATGAGCTCTAAAAAAATCGATTCAATACGACATTAAAACATGGAAATCATTCACACAATTTCGGCTTTAGACAAACAATTATTCTTGTTTCTTAATAGTTTTCATAATGGATTTTTCGATTTGTTTATGTCAGCAGTGAGTGCAAAAATAGTATGGTTACCATTTTATATATCCTTACTTTACATAATCATTCGCAGCTTAGGAAAGCAATCTATTTGGGTAATTTTAACACTTATTCTATGCGTTGTTATTGCCGATCAAGTTTCTTCGGGCATTATTAAAAATGCTGTTCAACGTTTGAGACCATCGCACAATCCTGATTTTGAAAACTTTATTCATTTGGTAAATGGGCACAAAAGTGGCTTGTATGGCTTTGTTTCTTCCCATGCTTCTAACGCTGTTGGGTTAGCCACTCTATCGGCATTGCTCATTCGCAACAAAAGTTACAGCATTACGGTTGCAATATGGGCTGGTATAGTTATGTATTCACGCATTTATTTGGGCGTGCATTATCCATTGGATGTGATAGGAGGAGCCACTGTAGGTGCATTGGTAGCATTCGCTTTGTATGTTATACTTCAAAAATATATTTATAAAACAAAACAAATTACTATCTGGCAGCCTCAAATGCCTATATTAATGCTTATGCTAAGTGCCATAGCTTTTGTTTTGTATGGTTTTATGGCATAATGTATTATTGAAATAGCTGTAAATAGTTATTTTTTTTGAGCTTTTTTGAGTCGTTTCTCCTCTTTTTTTTCTTTCGGAGTTTTCAAAGCATCTTTTTTTACATTTTTCTTTGCATCTTCTGATTTTGCCATAATATTTATTTTTTTTTGAGTAGAAATAGCCTCCTCTTTGTAGAGAAGGCTATCTGAATTAGCATATTAAAAATATCGTTTATAAACGTGTCAATACTATTTTTCTTTTTTAGGAGAACCGCTTGTTGGCTTTGCAATACTATCGCGCATGGACGTATCTGCCTCAATATTCTTCATTTTGTAATAATCCATTATACCAAGATTACCCGAGCGGAATGCTTCAGCCATAGCTTTCGGAACTTCGGCTTCGGCTTCGATTACTTTGGCGCGCATTTCCTGCGATTTTGCTTTCATTTCCTGTTCGAGCGATACTGCCATGGCTCTTCGCTCTTCGGCTTTAGCTTGCGCAATGTTCTTATCTGCTTCAGCTTGATCCATTTGTAGTTGAGCACCAATATTTTTACCAATATCAATGTCGGCAATATCGATGGAAAGAATCTCGAAAGCAGTACCAGCATCCAAGCCTTTTTTAAGTACTAATTTAGAGATAGAGTCTGGATTTTCCAATACACTTTTGTGGGATACGGATGACCCAATTGACGATACAATTCCCTCACCTACACGGGCTAAGATAGTTTCTTCGCCCGCGCCACCAACCAATTGCTTGATATTAGCGCGCACAGTAACACGTGCTTTGGCTATGAGCTGAATACCATCTTTAGCAACAGCAGCCACTGGAGGTGTGTCAATTACTTTGGGGTTTACTGACATTTGCACAGCCTGAAACACATCGCGCCCCGCTAAGTCAATAGCTGTTGCCATTTTAAATGTCAAATCGATATTTGCTTTTGAGGCTGAAACCAAAGCGTGAACTACCCGTTCAATGTGACCACCAGCCAAGTAGTGAGCTTCCAAGCCGTCGCGTTGAACTTCCTGAATATCAGCTTTGTGCGCTTCAATCATACAAGCAACAATGGTGTGAGGTGGCACTTTACGAATTCGCATCAAAAAAAGTTGAATGAGCGATATATTCACACCCGATACTTTAGCTGAAATCCAAAGTAAAAACGGAACATAATAGAAAAAAAGCAGTATAAGTATGCCCAGCACTGCCAAACCAATAAGTTCAATTCCAATCATAATTCTTTGATTTTTTTGATGTTAAAAACTTGTGAAATAATTATTCCTGTTCTACTAACACATTCGTTTTCATTATTTCAATGATTCTGACGGTTGTGTTTTCGTCTATGAAATTTCCGTTTGATTTTGCTTCAATCGTATGACCATTAATTCGCACTTTTCCCATAGGTGCTAAGCGCGAAGCAGTAATTGCTTTGTCACCAATTTGTATGTTAACGCCTTCAAGTGGATCATTTTTACCTTTAATTTCCGAGTTAAGAGCCATTTTATCTAAGGAGTGCGATTTTATAAAAACCCATATAACTATTGCTAATAAAACTAATCCACCCAACAAAGTAATATTCCCAGCCATACTGCTTATATGGGTATAAGCATAATAAACAGAACTACCAAGAAATATCGTACCTGCAATACCAGCCAAAGAAATGCCCGGTATTAAAAAAAGCTCTAAAAGAAAAAAAACAATGCCCACAATGAGAAGTAGTATAACAATTGTTATTTCCATTTTGATTTTTTTTTTGTAAAAATACTACATTTTTTCGACTTTGCACTATGGTTTTGGTAAAAATAATATTTCGTTGTTTATAGTATTAATTTTTAAATACTCGTAGCGCTTTTTGAGCTCGAAATACTTTTGCTCCATGGAGATGATTTCCTGTTTTTGGACTTCGTTGTATTCTTTAGGGTTGTATTTTTGACGGTTTTTTTGTAGCAAATCTTCGCAAGTTTTAATGGCAAACTCTAACTGCGTCAAGGCATCAAACATTTGTTTTGACTTAGGGTTTTTAAATTCACTTGCGTCACTATATTGAATACTATCATTTATGATAATGCTTTGTAAGCTTTTATTTTGAATTTCTGAGTTCGTATTGTTTTCAACGCCAAGAGATAAATTTTGATTTTTTTGTTCTTTAACAAACTTATACTTATTGAGTTGCGCAAAAAGAACGATCTCACTACTGTCCTGATTTTTAATTAATTTTTTTTCAATATTGTTTTTAAACTTATATATCATCACTTTATTGTCAGGCTGATTGCGATCGGTTGCAAACCAGCCTAAATGGCGTTGTTCGTCCACAACCATCATGTAATCATTCGCCAGCGAATTAAATGGGAAACCTATGTTTTCTGGCTTATAAAAATCCTGATTACTAGCAGCATATCTTGTCATAAAAATATCGTAGCCTCCTAAAGAATTTTCACCATCCGAAGCAAAATAGAGTGTAATGCCGTCTAACATTAAAAAGGGATAATTTTCGTTTGCTTTTGTGTTAATTGTTTTGGAAATTTCAGAAGTTTGTGTCCACTCGTCTAACAATTTATAGGAGCTGAAAATATTCAGGGAACCGTTTATCGTGTCCGAATAAAACTTGCGATCCATGCGCTGAGTTGTAAATGTAATCAAATCAGTGTTTTTTTGAATGCTTGACTTTAAGTTTGTCTGCCGAAGTGTCCCAAGTCCTTTATTAAAATCGTACCAGCGAAGGAAATCCTTTTTATTTGCTAAAATACTATCCACTATGGTAATATCTTCTACTCTGCGAATAAGCTTTGCTCCTAATTCCGATGTTTTAATAAGCGTTTCAAGTGCAGCGATGTTTATGTCATCAGGTTCGAGGGTTGTTAAATAATTTTGATAAGCAGCTACTGATAATTCGAATTGATAGCTGTAAAAATATAATTCGCCCAAATACAAATCTTTCAGCGGAAAACGTTTACCAGCTAATTCAAAATGTTTTATGGCTAAGTCATATTTCTTTAACTCGTAGTTGCAGCGGGCGAAACGATAATTGTTCAATGCGTCATTTGGCTTTCGTTTGAGCAAAGATTCATAAGCGACTTTGGCTTTTGCATATTGTTTGTTGTTAAATAATGTCTCCGCTTCGGATGCAGATTGAGACACTGTAATCAAACTGAAAAATAGAAATATTATATTTAGAAAAAATTTCATATAAAATGAATGATATAATTTTGTTTTTTTAAATCAAGTGATTAGGAAAACGCTTGTCCCTTTTATGGCCTAACAATTAATCGTTTAACTATGTTTTTTAAATTTTGAAATACAAATTCCAGCGCCCATTCCCTTAAGCTATTTGTCCAACGTTGCGGATGGGTAGTGATCATAATTTTTGCAGGCAAAGTGCCCGTTTTAGCTGCTTCAATGAGTTCAACTGTTGAATGAAACGACTGCTGAAACGATGAATTAACTTTGTCGCGGACACTATAGCGCTCGCCATCCCAGCAACGACCGGTATCGGTCAGGTAAAAAACTTCATCGAAATTCACATCAAAATAGGGTTCGCCAATGATTCCGTAATCTTGGTAATTGTATGTTTTCCAAATATTTCGGTTATCATATTTCGATGTTGGACTGCCATGCATGCAAATTGTTTTTACGGGATAAAACTGACGAAAATACTTGAGCTGATTTTCAAAATGAACAATTGCTTTATCCGCATGACCTCCGAAAATGGATAAATCTTCGTAATGATAGCCTATTTCGTGTCCCAAAGCAACAATAGCCCTTATTTTATCAGGCTGATTGCTTTCGGGAATTACACGAAAAAAATAACTCGCTTTAATGCCCAACTCCATTTCTACACGTGCCGTTGCTACCGAATGTCCGGCACGCAAATCCACATCATGGCGCAAAATTACATATTTTCCGGTAGCTTTTCCGTTGCAATACTCCTCGAAAGTAAAAAACAAGTAGCCGTTTTTTTTCAACGAGACGAGAAGCTTTTGATATATTTCTAGTGTAAAATCCATTCAATAAACTTTATAAATCTTATAACTTTACAAACTTTCTAACACTTTCACAATTCGCACTGCTGTATCACCATCCCAATATCTTGGCGTGGTACCAGTTTTGCCATTGCCATCGAGAATCCGTTGCACTTCGGCTGCAATTTCATCGAGTTTAATAAGTGTATTGCTTCCTTCCCAAACCGTTACAGGGCGTTCGGTATTCGGGCGCACCGTGAGACATGGAATGTTCAGATAAGTCGTTTCTTCCTGAATACCGCCCGAATCGGTAAGGGCAAACATAGAGCGACTAACCAAATGTATAAACTGCATATAACCCAATGGTTCAATAAAATAAAGTTGGTGGTAGCTATCAATTAATTCCTGCAAACCAAAGAGTTGAATATTTTTGTAGGTGCGTGGATGTACAGGAAATACCAATGGCACTTTTTCCGAAATTTCGCCCCACAGATGAACCAATTTAGTCAGGCTTTCCTTGTCGTCCACATTTCCCGGACGGTGAAAAGTCATAACCCCGTATTGTTGAGGCATAAAATCCGTTCCAAATTCTATCGTTTTTTCTTTATTTAAAAGTTTGAATTTCATTTCGGTACTTTCTGCTTTTGCTAAGTTTGCCACCAAAGAATCAATCATCAAATTTCCCAGCATGAAGATTTTTTCAGTAGAGATATTTTCTTTCAATAGGTTTTCGTCTGCATCCACACTAGTTGTAATAAAAACATCGCTTATGGCATCAGTTACCAAACGGTTAATTTCTTCGGGCATAGTGCGGTCGTTGCTGCGCAAGCCAGCTTCGTAGTGAATGGTCTTAATGCCCATTTTCGAAGCAACTAATGTACAAGCGGCCGTACTGTTTACGTCGCCCACCACCAACACAGCATCTGGCTTTGCGTCGATACACACTTTTTCAAATCCTTCCATGATTCGAGCCGTTTGCACCGCATGACTGGCTGAACCAACTTCCAAATTAATATCTGGTGTAGGAATATTTAATTCCTCAAAAAACTGTCCCGACATTTTCACATCGTAATGTTGCCCAGTGTGTACCAACACGGCTTGTATGGTTTTATGCCCTTTTAATGCATGCATTAAAGGCGCTATTTTCATAAAATTTGGCCGTGCTCCGGCAACTATTATTAGTTTCATACATATTGTTGTTAGAGACGCAATGAATTGCGTCAGTACTTTATAATTTTTTTAATCTCTAAGGCAACCAATAGGCACTACCAGTACGCCATCCTGTCGGCGATAGGCATATTGACCTCCGGTAATTACCATTAAAAAGGCAACTTCGCCCATTTGGTTTTCGTCGATACGTGCTTTTAGTTTCAATAAATTTTGTGCCGCTTCTTCAATTTGTTTGTTACCTAATTTTACTTCAATAGCAGCCCAGCGACCATTTCGTAATCGAACGATTAAGTCCGCTTCAAGTCCGCTTTTATCGCGATAATGAAACACATCGCCATCGTTTGCTTGCGCATATATCCGTATATCGCGCGTACATAAGGATTCGAATAAAAAACCAAAGTATTCAAAATCAGATAGAATACCTTCGGGAGTCGTTCGCATTACGGCTGTAGCGATCGACGGATCCACAAAATGGCGTTTCGCCGAAGTGCGTATGGCAGTTTTGGAACGCAAAGAAGGATACCAAGCAGGTAAATCTTCGACCACATAAATTCGGCGCAATGCATTGATATAGGTGCTTATTGATTTTTCGGAGATAGTAGCATCGTTGGCTTCCATATCCGATTTGATGGTTTGAAATGTAGCCATTGTGCTTATGTTTCGTGCAAGCGAACGCATTAGTAGTCGCACTCTGTCCGGATTTTTTTCTACTTCATCAACCCTCGAAACATCGTAATTTATGACCGCTTCCACATAATCACGAGCCATTCGTAATGCTGATGTGGTTTTTTTACGGATACTTGCGGGCCAACCACCTCGACAGATTACATAAGCAATTTGCTCAATGCTGAGATCTGAAACTGATTCAATATCCGTTTTCCCATCAAATAAACTACGCAATGAAACAGTTCCATTCGACTCCAATGACTCAAAGAGGCTCATTGGACGCATGATGATGCGCGAAATACGTCCGGTGCCAGTGTGTGCAGTTGTGTTATCGTTTGGTACTGCCGATCCTGTGAGAATAAATTGTCCGGTAGCTTGCCGTCGATCCACCTCAAACCTTACGGCATCCCAAAGTACGGGTGCTACTTGCCATTCGTCAATTAGTCGAGGTGTTTCACCTTTCAGAAGCAACGATGGTTTGGTATCGGCCAATGCTTTGTTGGCTGTGGCACTATCAGGTTCCTGCATATATAAAATACTATTTGCAATACTGCTTGCCGAACTCGTTTTTCCACACCATTTCGCCCCCTCTATAAGTATAGCACCGGTTGATTGCAGTGCCTCTGCGAGTTCCTTATCACATAGCCTTGATAGATAATTGTTTGCGTCCATCTCCTGTTGTTGATTATTCACTGCAAATATACACTTTTTTAATTATATAGCAAACTTACTTCCGATTTTGGCACGTTTTTACTTCCTGTTTTGGCAGACTTTTACTTCCTGTTTTGGCAAGTATTTAATGAATTTATGAAAAGTGATGAGTAACTACATACTATCTAAAGAACAAGTCTGATAATTAATTGTAAATCAACATATTGACTGCAAAGATAGCTGAAAAATTCCAAATTGTTACAGCGGTTGCAATTCTGATGTTTATCGAAATTTATATTGATAATCAGGATTTTCGCGCATTATTTTCGCACTATTAGGGTAATTTTCAATGAACCAAGTTTGGAATTTCGCATAATCAATTTTTTCCGAAAGCATTGTTTGTCTTCTTGTTTGAAAAATTTCTTTTCTTTTGGGTATCGTTAATAAATTTTCAATGGATTGATACATACCCTCTTTATCACTCGTACGATGCCCATAACCAAGCTCATATTTATTTTCCAATTCATGAAGATACATAAGTCTGCCCACAAAATCGTTAAATCTCACAAAAGGAGTACCTAATACACCCGCTTCGGCAGCCATAGTCTGACTATCGCCTATATAAATATCGGCAAAAGCCATCACGTGATGCATGTCCAAAGGATTTATTTTTATGCGATATTGTTCGAGTTCGGGCAATATCTCACGTTCAGCAGTTATAAAAATACGTCCATGAGGTTTCAAAAGATCAATGATTTTAACCGCAATTTCATTTGTTATGCCGCTAATTCCCGTATCATGATGTGCGGTGAGCTTTGCAAATCGAATTACAAAATATCTTTCATCGGGATTAAAATATTTTTTAACCACGTTTTTATCAGGAGTAAACTGATTTGGATGCAGGTAAGCCAATTCGTGATAGCTATTAAAACCGATTTTTTTACTATTCCATTTCCAAACACTTGTAACTTCTGGGCATACAATGTTTGTGTAAAAGGGGAACGATGTAAGTGCATACAACTTAATTGCCTCTGCGTCGTCTTCGTTAAATTCAAACGACGGTATTCCTTTTAAAAAACCAACACGGGCTAATGTTCCATCCGAACCTAATAATAAGTCGGGTTTGTGTTTGTTTACAATTTTAAGTATTTCTATATCTTTTTCGATTAATGCTATTGCAAGCCCCAACAAACCAAATCGTTTCGGACGATTTTTGATTTTTATAAAGTCAAGTTTGTAATCGATGCAAAGCTGCTCCAAAACATCTTTTGGACGAATAACGGCTATAATTTTATGTCCTTTTTGCTCCAAGGCTTTCATCGAAAATTTGAACATGTGAAAATGCGCTGGGTGGCTTATTAAGTACAAATATATCATATTTACTATATTGGTTTAAAATTTATATTCCTTCATTATTTGTTGCAATTTGAGCAATTGTAATTTTGGATAATTATAATGACAGGGCAAAGTTACTAATTTCTTGATTATGTTTTCGTATGTAGGACATGTTCCTTCCACATATCCGTATTTGTCAATAATGAAACGGCTTTTCACAAAATGTTTTCCTATTTCAATGCCAAATTTTTCGCATGTTTTTATTATGTTATCAGGGTTTGCAACCAAAATTGGCAACATAAAATAATTGCCACTTTTTACAAGAGGACTAATTTGAATGTTTTTTATTTCAAACATTGTAGCTAACAAGTTATTACCATTGGAAATTTGAGTAGTTAAACTCTCTTTTATGTTTTTTAGGTGCGAAGCAAATACAAATAAATTTGCGTGTGGCACATACACGTCTATTGGAGTAACTTTTGGTAACTGATATGATTTTAATTTTTTGTTTTTTTTGATTTTATGAGTTATAAGTCCATAAATAGTTGGACTGTTAAGTATGGTTAGGACTAACGTTCGAAGCAAGTTGGTAATTTCAAACTTAATAGTGCTTTTTTTTATAACTTGCTGATATTTAATTATTAAATCAGGATCATTTTTGTTTACTTTCACAAAACCACCACGAATTGCGTTTGGAAATTTACCAAAACCAAAGGAAAACAAAGAATAATCACCAATACTGCCAGTCAAATTATTCATTTTTGTAGTTGTCAAAAATGAATGTGCACAGTCTTCTATCAATAATTTACCGTTTAATAATTCTTTAATTTTTTCAACTTGTGCTGGGACACCAAAAGTGTGTGTAAGTATCAGTGCGTCAATATTTTCAATTTTCTCAAGCAAAGTTTCAGGAGATATAGCAAAATTTGTATCAATATCAACAAAAACTGGTTTGCAATTTGCCAAATAAATTGCCTCCATAACAGTTGGGCAAGATAAGGGTTGAATACCCACTCTCGAATTTGGTTCTAATTTATTTTCTAAAATGAATCTTAATCCTGTTCTGGCATGATCGAAAAACAAAAAATCCCTTGTTCCCAATAAATTATTCAAAGCTGAGAGGTCGGGTGCTTTACGAAAGTAAGAGCTGAAAAGCGTCAAATAATCGGTGGCATCCAATTTGTAATTAATTCTTGGAATGAAATGATGAAACATTTTTCAGGAGTTTAATTTATTTTTTGTGCTTTTTGATTCGTTCAATCATTCGTTTTCCTACTTTGAATAACAACGGATTACAAAGATACAAAAACCGTCCATGTTCTATCAATTCGCCTCCAAACTTTGCTTTAAAATCGCGTACGCCATACCCTTCCTCCGGTTTTCCTGCGCCCATCATATCGAAATACAGAAATTCGTTTGCGGATGCATATTCGATGGCTGCCCAAGTGGCTAAGGTAGATGGATAAATGTTTTTGAATTGACCATCTTTGCCGCATACAAACCATTCGAAAAGGATTTTTCCGTCTAAAGCAACGCATAAACTGCCTCCAATCAGTTCGTCATTACGTTTAATGGCAAATAAATGAGCCAATGGTAAGGCAACAATTTTTTTAAAAAACTCTAAGGGGAAAAGTGGCGTTTTTATTCGGGTTTGATACAGTTCGCTTAAAAGATTAAAATAGGCTTCAACGTCAGCTTTTTCCTTTGTGTCAGCTACAATTACCCCTTCTTTTAGCGTTAATTTCACATCTCTTCGTTTTCCTGTACTCAAATTTTTTAACGATTGCTCGACAGATAAAGTTTTGACGTGAAAATTAAGATGGGGTTGATAAATGAATCCTGCTTGTTCGAAATGAAGCTTATGAAGATTATAATCGCTATAGTTACGAAATTCAATATAAATAGCTTTCGATTTTAATTCTTTTTGTAATGCTGATAAAAGCAGATAAACGGCATTTTCGGAACAATCCTGACTGAATATTGGTCCTCCCGGCACTATTGCCCTGCGACTAAAAAACTGCTTTACAATATTTCCATCGGCAATTACATAGCCACATACCAACGCTACCAACTTATTGTTTTCCTCAACACCCAGCAGAAACGGCTTCATAAAACTTAAACTACAGTAAAAATCATAGCATTCTTTAGTCTGAAAAAAAGAAGCATTGGGTGATTCGTTCACCAACTGCTGCCATAGTTCAACGTTAATTTCGTTATTTTTTTGTATATTCATTTTATTTTCTCATTTTCAAAATTTTTGCCGGATTGCCACCAACAATAGCAAAATCGGAAATATCCTTGGTAACCACCGAACCAGCTCCGATAATGACACCACTTCCAATTTTTTTACATCCGGGCAATACAATCGCACGAGCTCCAATCCACACATCATTGCCAATTATCAATTCCGTTTTTCCACCAGCTCCTTGATGCCCCATGGGTATTTCGGTATTTTCAAAATTATGGCTACCACCCTGAAAAAGAACATCTTCGCCCATCATTAGGTAATCGCCAACTGTAAGCATTACATTGCGGCACTGAAAATTTTTTCCAAAACCAACCTCGTAACCCACTTTTATATCTTTCCCATTGCCAAAATAAGCTCCTTGTTCTACATTTAATTTTTTACCGGCTTTGGCAAAAATATGGCTGCACAAAAAGCGTCGGAAAAGCTTGGATGGTTTACCAACTAAAGGTGTAGTGGACTTAGGAAAATGCTTTGCAAATCCATAATAGATTATTAACCATATTTTATTCATTTTATTCCAATTTTTGGCAACGAAAGGCGAATTTTACTAATTTCACGAATGAATAATCATTGAATAAAATTGCTATATACCTTCAATAATTTTTCAACAACCTGTTTTTGTTCTAATTCTTTTTGCTCAATAACTTTAGTACCCTCTATACGTACATTAGCTTTAATTACTTTTATTAATGCTTCACTCAAGACTATAGCCTCTCTATCAGCTATATAGCAGCCATTTACATCGCCAACTTGTTCTTTTACATCACCCACATCTACCGAAACTACGGGGCAGTTGCAAGCCAAAGCTTCTTTCACAAATTGTGGCGAACCTTCGGAGTGGCTCGTCATTAAGCAAGCATCAACAGCGTTCATAAGCAATGCAACTTCGCTTCGGCTGTAGCCTTTCAATTCTAATAGTTTTACCTCGGGTAATAATGCTACTGCCGCCTGTGCCAACTCCGGATTTTTAACCTCATTGGTAAATGCACCTGCAAAAAGCACTAATTTATCATTTATATCAAAACCTAATTCTTTGCGTGCATTTTCTTTCTCTAAAGGGAAAAACATAGAGGTATCAACGCCACAAGGTATCAATGCAAATCGTTTTTTCAGGTTCGCTTTTTGCAAATTTTTTTGTGAAACAAAAATATTATATGCAGACAAAGCCATGCAGATGCGCGAAAAAAAATAAACTTTCGGTAAATTAATATCGCTTCCATGATAGGTTGTAACAACAGGCACTTTGCGCTGTAAATTGGCTAACAAACCAGAAAGCCCAAAATGCGCATGGAGCAAATTGGGCTTAAAAAGATTAATTTTCTGTATCAGCGCATTTGTATTTTGCAAATAACCACGCCAGCCTTTTCCAGTAACGCAATAATAATCGCACAACATGCCGGCTTGCTGCAATGCCTCCACTTGATCGGAAATAAAGGGCGCAATTTTACCTGAATTTTTACTGCAAACGATGAGTAAACGCATTTATTTTTGTTTAGTGTGCAAATTTCGTAAAAAAAATGTATTTACCAATATTTTAGCGGACTAATTCAGTTACTTTAAGTAGTTTGTAATACGTTCGGTTGCCAATTTTGAACTAATCACAGCCATAGGTAGCCCAGCGCCCGGCACTGTAGAAGCTCCCACATAAAAAAGATTTTTGAACTTTTCGTCGATATTGGCAGGACGGAAAGCACCTATCTGACCTAAATTGTGCGAAAGTCCTAAACCACTGCCTTTGAATAGATTAAATCTTTTTTCCCATTCGGCAGGCGTATAAATGGTTCGCGAAACAATTTCGGGCATAATATCCACACCAATACGTTTACCAAAATCATCCAAAATACTATCCACAATTTTGTCGCGGTCGCTCCAATCGGGCTTGTAAATCATGTTTGGGACGGGGCACACGAAAAACAATGTTTCGCAACCCTCAGGTGCACAATTAGCATTGTGTTTGGACAAGACATTCACGTAGTAATAAGGTTTTTCGAGCGTGTCGGGGTCTTTTTCTAAGCGATGCGAATAATCTGCAAAATTAGTTCCCAAATAGTAATTGTGGTGATTAACCATTGGCAACTTACGTTTTATGCCAATATAAAATGTTAAATAACCCATTGTCCAATTCATTTTCAGCAATTTAGGTTCACTGTATTTTTCGCGTTTCAACACGCGTCCACGAAACACAGCAGCATCTGCATTTATCAAAATTGCATCAGCAGTCCATGTTTTTCCGGTGCTATCAATCACTGCCGTTACCTTATTCCCCTTGCTTTCAACATCCACAATTTCAACATTATAGCTCATTTTTACATCGGCTTTATGAAGCTCACTCACTAAACCTTCCACAATTTTGTACATGCCGCCTTCCACATTGTAGTAGCCATCGTTCACAAACTCAATGTGCGAAAGCAAAGCATAAATTGCAGAAGTGTCGAATGGTGTACGACCCAGAAAAAATGCAATAAGCGAAACAATTTGCTGCGCTTCTTTGGAATCGAAATACTTTTGAACATGCTGCCAAAAAGTTTGAAAAAGTTGCGGAATGTGAACCGGATTCACTTGTGCCAACGAAATGACATAAGCAATAACATTGTCAAAGTTTGTTTTAATAACTTTATCCACCGTGTCGTTGTACAAAGCACCCGATTTTTTAAGGTAACGCGTCATTTTGGCTTTAAAATCGGGTTCTTCTTGTGCAAACTGAGCTGCCAACTTATCCAAATCTTTGTATAAATAAAAAGTTTTGTTACTACCACTAAAATTTACTGTATAGAGTGGGTCGAGTTCTACAAACTTAAAGGGTATTTCGATACCGCAATCGGTCGCAAATTCTTTAAATTCATAGGACATGCTGAAAAAACTCGGACCGCTATCAAACGTAAATCCGTCTTTTTTTAGTTGATTGAGCCTTCCGCCAGCTTGTTCGTTTTTTTCAATCATTTCCACCCGATAACCACGCTTAGCCAATCGGAGTGCTGTGGTTAAACCACCCAAACCTGTACCAACAATGAGCACCGATTTGTTTTTGATATTTTTTTCCATGATTCAATATTTATTTGAGAGTATGTTTGTTATTTTATTTTTATAGACTATTTTCTTTTTTTAGCAGTAGAACAGCTTAAAGTTGATTGTTTAAAATGATGCGATTAATTTATTTTTCTGTTTTTCCATTCAAAGCCACCCTTTTTGTGAGCGTTTAGAGCCTTCCATATAACATAACCCATACTTAATTGTTGAGGTATTAAAAAGATTAAGTTTTTCGGAACACTTTGATAAGCAGCAACCGACACAAAAATGCGAGTTAACAAGCTTATAACCAAAAACCAGAGAAAGTAGTGCATACCCAAAGCTGCCAATACAACTACAAATCCAACGCTTGTAATCAACCAAAAAAGAATAGCTAACAATTTGCTGTTTCCAAAAAACATGATGATATTTTTAGAAAAGCCACTGACACTTGCTTTGTAACTGTCATACATTCGGCAACTTATATATGCATTTCCACCCAAACATGCCATTTTCTGTTTTTGTATTTTGTAGTAGGCAGCAATGCGAATGTCTTCCACTTTCTCGGCTCGGAACACAAAGTGTGGATTTATTGCTCGGTATGTGTTAGCCTCGAAAAGCATACACTGTCCGTTAGCTGCCGACAACGAAGGGCGCTTACTGGCACGAACCAAAAATAAGGGCAGTAAGCTCAACAAAATATAATTCATAATGGGAACTACAAATGCCTCGCCCACACTACCAATTAGTTGACGCGGAAAAATGGATAGTAGTTTCAGATTATGTTTATTAAAATAGGGAATAAGGCGCATGATGAAGGTCGAGTCTAAACGAACATCAGCATCTAAAAATAGCATATAATTGCCTTTGGCGTGTTTTGACAATTGGAAACATGCGTGGTTTTTGCCCAACCAACCATCGGGAAGTCGTTGCGAACCAAAAAGTTGAATGCGCTTGTCGTGCCAAGCCATGGCGGAAACTAAGTCGGCAGTATTGTCGGTTGAAGCATCATCGTAAACTAAAATTTCCAAGTTTTGATATTGTTGATGTTGGAGTTCAACCAAAAGCGACATAATATGCGTTGCTTCGTTACGAGCAGGAATTAGCACAGATACCAAAGCCTGTTGATCCTTATCAATCAGGGTATTGAACGATGGGCGAAAAAGCATATTGATAGCTGCTACCACGCACTGAATGAGCGCAAAACTAAATATAATCCATGCTAAGGCTATCATAACAAAAGTTTGGCGTGTTCGTTAAACTTGTTAGTAATAAACTGATTGTAAGCAGTTTCAATAGCTTTTGTGCTTTTATCCGCAGCCGTATATTCCTGCAAATACAAATAGAGATCAGGTTTGGGATGGTCAAAATATTCGAGCATCGAAACTAAAAAAAT